>JBBQLF010000805.1:0-1501 GCA_038327695.1 Bryobacterales bacterium | reverse complement strand
TAGGCGCCAGCCGCCTGCATCAGCATGATCAGCAGTACAGGAGTCATCGCCGGATCAGGACCTCCGCCAAAGACTTCTTCCCGATCTCGGGCACTTGGGCGCCCTCGGCCGGGTAGCCCACCGGGATCAACAGGTAGGGCTTTTCGTTCTTTGGCCGCTCCAGGATCTCACTCAGAAATCCCATGGGGCTCGGCGTGTGTGTCAACGTCGCCAGGCCCGCCATGTGCAGAGCCGCCATCAGAAAGCCGCAAGCGATCCCCACGGACTCCTGCACATAGTAGTGCTTGATTTTCCTGTCACCGTGAAGCCCATAATCCTGGCGGAAGATCACAATCAACCAGGGGGCGATTTCCAGAAACGGCTTGTGCCAGTCCGTGCCGAATTGCTGGAGCACGGTGAGCCACTCATCGGGGAAACGCCCCTCGTAGTTTTCGCGTTCTTCGATCTCCGCCGCCTCGCGGATGCGCCGCTTGATCAACGGATCACCCACTACGACAAACGTCCAGGGCTGGAGATTGGCGCCGGACGGCGCGGTGGCCGCGACGCGCACCGCCGCTTCGATCAACTCAAACGGCACAGGCTCCGGGCTGAACTCGCGCACGGTGCGCCGCTGCGACAGACGCGCGCGGAACTCCTCGGCGCGGCGTAGTTGATCGGCTGGCGTGAGGCGCTCAAACTCCAGCGGTCGAAAGCTCATTCACTTCTTTTCGGGCGGTCTCTCGGTGACCAGTTTTTCTCCACCCTGGCGCTTCACTTTTTCCAACCCGCAGGAACCCAACGTCTTGAAGCCCTTCTCTTCCAGCATGGCCGCCGCACGGGCAGCCCTTCCGTTGCTGCTTCAAAGGGTGACGATCACCTTGTCCCGGGGGATCTCCTTCAGCCGCGATTCCAACTGGCTGACCGGGATATTCACATAGCCCTTGACGGTGCCCAGCTTGGCGATCTCGGCCGGCTCTCTGACGTCCAGAAAGTAGATGTTGCCGGGTTGCTCCAGGAGCTTGGAGAGCTCCGCTTCATTCAGCTCTTTGACCGGCTTCCCGCTCTGGCCGCAGGCGATGCCGAGCAGCAACGCGGAGGCCAGAACGCACGCACCACAAAAGGTCCTCATGGCGGGCAGTGTAGCATAGACAGATATGAGTCCTTTGCCAGACGAGTTTTACCGCATCTCGAAGCTGCCCCCGTACGTATTCGCCACCGTGAACGAGATGAAGGCCAAGCTGCGCGCGGCGCAGTACGACGTAGTGGACTTCGGCATGGGCAACCCGGACGGCGCCACGCCGCGCGCCATCGTCTCCAAGCTGGCAGAGGCCGCACGGAACCCCAAGAACCACCGCTATTCAGTCTCGCGGGGCATTCCGAACCTGCGCCACGAGATCTGCAAACGGTACCACCGGAACTACGGGATCGACCTGGATCCGGAGTCGGAAGCGATTGTGACGATCGGCTCCAAGGACGCCCTGGCCCACCTGATGTTCGCGGTCATCGGTCCGGGCGATCAGGT
>JBBQLF010000804.1:0-1504 GCA_038327695.1 Bryobacterales bacterium | reverse complement strand
TGGCCGGAATGGAAAACACGAAGCCGGCCAGAGGGCCGGCCACGCCCACGTCGAACAGTTCCCGGCGGCTCTTGACGGCCGAGCGGAAACGAATAAAGGCGCCGAAAGTGCCGATAAAAGTGGGCGCGGGCAGGAAGTACGGCAGGCTGGCATCAATGCGGTGGAAGTAGCAGGCGAACCAGTGGCCGAACTCGTGTGCAGTGATGATCAGCATCAGCGTGATGGAGTAAGGCAGCCCTTGCCACAGGACGGACGGATCGCGAAAAACCAGGATGAATACCGCCAGATCGTGCTCCACGTCAAAGGGCGGCAGGTTGTGCTGGAAGTTGAAGGCGAGGCGGGCGCCCAGAGCGGTGGTGGTCAGCAACGTGAGCGCGAACAGGAGTACGTGGAGCCACAACCGGCGGCGCCAGGCAGGCCGTTCCGGCTGCATGACACGGGGCAGCCAGTGCCCAATATCGAGCCCTGGCTCGTTGGGTGATATGTCTGAATCCACGTCGGAAGGGCTCGATTATTCGAGCGTCTGAAGCTCTTTTCCGGGCTTGAAGCGCACGGCTTTCCCGGGCGGAATGGCCACCTCGGCGCCCGTGCGGGGGTTGCGGCCGATGCCGGTTTTTCGCGGACGCACGTTGAAAATGCCAAAGCCGCGGAGCTCGATCCGGTCCCCCTCGGCCAGCGCCCGCTTCATGGATTCAAAGACGGTCTCGACGGCCATTTCAGCCTTGGTCTTGGTGATACCGGTGCGGTTGACCACCTCATTGACGATATCCAGCTTGATCAAGATCGCCTCCTTCGGCCGGCATGCCGGGCCGCATCGCAAAGCCTATGATAAGATTAGGGTTTTCCCCTTGTCAAGCAAGCATACAGCATCTGAGAGCAGTGCGCAGTTCCGCAGCGCCTGCGGAGCGTTTGCAACGGGCATCGCCATTGCCACCGTAATGGGCCGGGACGGCAAACCGCACGGCCTCACGGTGAACTCCTTTACGTCCGTTTCACTCAATCCGCCGCTGGTGCTCATCTGTGTGGCTCACAAAGCCGCTTCGCATGGACCGTTTGCCTCGGCCGGCTCGTTCGCCATCAACATCCTGTCTGCAGGCCAGGAGGCGCTGTCAACGCACTTCGCCTCGTCGCATCCCAATCGCTTTGAAGGCGTCGAATGGTGCGCGGGCGTGGTGGGTGCGCCGGTTCTGGCTGGGTCGCTAGCTGTGCTGGAGTGCGAGACGAAGGAGCGCATTGAGGCGGGCGATCACACCATCTTCCTGGGCCAGGTGCGGCACGCCGCCTGCGCCGGTCAGGCGGAAGGCGGCGCGCCGCTGGTTTACTACAAAGGCAAGTACGCCAGGCTGAGCTGAGCCGCTATTCAGCCAGTTTCTTCGCCACGCCGAGCGCGGCGTCGTAGTCGGGATGCTGAGCCACTTCCGGCACATACTCGACATACTGCAGCGTGTTGTCCTTATCGATCACGAAGATGGCCCGCGACTCCACACGCCAGTCCTTGATCAGC
>JBBQLF010000803.1:0-1508 GCA_038327695.1 Bryobacterales bacterium | reverse complement strand
CTCCCAGAAGTACGGCACTCCTCTGGGCGACGGCGTCAACGTCCCGGCCATGCCCACATCGGACGCGTTCCCCTTCCTCGCCTCTGCCTACAGCGGACGGGAGAGCGTCCACGCCGGTCCGGCGCCGGAAAACTGATCCTGGCCCAGGGCCGCCGGCGCGGATGCGCGGGCGGCCCGCCACCTCCATTGGATCATTGGAAAGGAACCATCATGCGCATTCTCATCTCCTCCGTTCTCGCCCTGATCGCCACGGGCGCCTTGGCTCAAACTACCCTTTCGCCCGCGGAAAACAGCATCCGCAAGGCCCAGGCCGAGCTCGTCAAACACCCGGGCCACGCTCCCTACCTCAACGCGCTCGCCATGGCCTACGCCCGCCGCGCCCGCGAGACCTCCGATACCGCCTTCTACGGCAAAGCCGAAGAGACGCTGAACAGCTCACTGGCAGTGGCGCCGGGCAACCTGGAGGCCCTGAAGGTGCGCGCCTGGCTACTGCTCGGCCGGCACGAGTTCGCCCAAGCCCTGGAGCTCGCCACCAAACTCAACAAGCAGAACCCCGACGACGTTTCGCTCTACGGCTACCTGGCAGATGCCAACGCCGAACTGGGAAACTACAAGGCCGCGGTCGATGCCACCCAGTGGATGCTGAACCTCCGCACGGGCAACGTCGCCGGCCTCACTCGCGCCGCGTACTTACGCGAAATCCACGGCGATCTCAGCGGGGCGATGGAGTTGATGCAGCGCGCCTACGATTCCACGTCCTTTCAGGAATTTGAGGAACGCGCCTGGTACCTCACTCAGGTTGCCCACCTCCATCTGCTCAGCGGCAATGTTCAGAAATCGGAGGTCTATGCCAACGGTGCGCTTGGCTTGTTTCCGAACTACCACTACGCCCTCGCCGCACTCGCCAAAGTCCGCCAGGCGCAAAACCGCCACGACGACGCGGCACTTCTTCTGGAGAAGCGTTACCAGGCCGCACCTCATGCCGAGAACCTCTTCACGCTGGCTGCAGCACTTGATCTTGCGGGAAAGAAGACAAAGGCCGCCCTGGCGTTTGCCAAGTTCGAGAAGCTGGCACTACTGGAAGCGGAGTCTGCCGACAACGCCAATCATGAGTTGATCACCTATTACGTGGATTACGCCGGTAATCCGTCCAGTGCGCTCAAGATCGCGGAGAAGGAAATTGCCCGCCGCCAGGATGTCTTCACGTTGGATCTCCACGCCTGGGCGCTGGCGGCCAATGGCGATCTCAAGCAGGCCGATGTCCAAATCCGAAAAGCTCTGGCCATCGGTGTGAAGGATCCCACCATCGTCAAGCACGCCGAGTGGATCCACTCACGGCTCGCGACGCCGCCCATCCAGACTGCAGCCCGCTGACACCACCGGGGCTGGAACCATCGTCGCTCACACTACGAATCTCCGGCTGGTCTGTCCCTTGGGCAGGCCAGCCGGAGTACTCGTGTAGGGCTCCGCCGAAGGAGCACAAACCCCGCTGCGTCGCCGTGCGCCGC
>JBBQLF010000802.1:0-1510 GCA_038327695.1 Bryobacterales bacterium | reverse complement strand
CCTGGTGATCGGCCATCCACGGAGCCAGCCCGGGTCGCACGAGTTGCCACACCGCCCCGGCAGTGGCCGGAAGAACCGGGCAGTCGATAACGGCCAGCGCCGTAGCCGCCGAAGCCGCCGCCGGCGACACCGCCGACGCCGAACAATTCGACAACGCAACGCTAAGCACCGCGGCCTGTTTGACGGGCGGCAGTACAACCGCCTGCGCCACCGGCGTCACGGCTTGCGACCTCTGCGCCATCGGCGCCCCAGCCATACTCGGCGGCGCCGCCATCGGCACCGTACCGGCATCGGCCCGCGGCTCGTCGATATCGGCGCTCGGCAGCACATCGGCTAGTGCCGCCCGCTCCGCCGGCTCCAGCACATCGGCAAGATTCGATTCATCGGCGGCGATGGCTTGAACGTCCCCGAAGGCATCGGAACGCTCCCCGCATTCATCGGCAGTGGCCTCCTGGCCCAGTTCCTCAATCAGATCCGTAACCGCCAGCCAAATCGCCTGCCGCGTATCTGGTCCGTTGCCCGTCAGATCCATTTGAAACAGCCGCTCAACCTGCTCGGCTGACCGGCCCGCAGCGCTGCCCGTCGGCGGCGGCAGTTCCAACCGCTGCAGCCCAACATCCAGGAACTCCCGCACCGTCTTGGCCAGCCGCTCGAAGGCCGGACGCACGTAGGAATCCGGTCCGTCCATGGCAACACGGATGCACAGTTCGCGGGCACCATCGCCCAGCAGTTTGAGCGCCCGATAGGCCGTGACCAGCGCCTGCGGCTGGGTATCGCAAAACAGCAGACAATCCGGAGCCGCCGCGAGCACCTGCTCACGCAACTCGATATCATCATCCTCGGCCGACGGCACCACGATAATCCAACGCTCGACCACCTCCCGCAAAGCAAACAGCACGCGGGCCAGTTGAACATCCGGGGCCGCCTGCGGATTGGCAAAACTGCTGCTCACAAACCGCGCCGAAGCGCCCACTTCGACGCGCCGGACTTCCACACAATCGCCGCGCAGATCGATGATCCCGACCGCCCCGGGCCCCCCCTTGGCGCCCCCGCTCTGCCCGGCGATGCGTTGGGCCAGCCGCTGCATTGCGGCCGCGGAGCCCGCATTAAGAATCGTCTGCACGCGCGGCAGCCGCTGGCCCTGTGCCGCAGGCATACGCTCTGGACGCCCCGTCGCGGCGGCCGAACGGGCGCCTTCGTGATCGCCGAAGTGCGGCTGCGCCACAATATGTATCGCGGGAAACATGGGCGCCGTGGTCGCAGGCAGCGCCTCGGCGGCCCCAGGCTGCCGCGCTTGCGGGCTGACCCGCTGCGAGCGTGCGAACGGTTGCCCGTCCGTGCGAAACCGGGCCGCAGCGGCCGCGGCGTTGGCAACTTGTATGACATTAGCGATGGGAACCTTGGCACCCGTCATGAACAGACGAGTGATCTCCTCCATGGTGCGCGGAGGTGGCGTCGGCCCCGTCTTGGATTGGCCGTTGGCCGCTGGCGTGCCGGGCTGTGGTGCGAC
>JBBQLF010000801.1:0-1518 GCA_038327695.1 Bryobacterales bacterium | reverse complement strand
GAGCAGAGGTGGGTCGTTTCTCGCGAGTGCCGAAGGATTTGGGTATCGGGCGTCGGGCACTGCGCCTTTACGTCCACCCAGATCCTGCAGGCTTTGGCCGCCGTCCAGAAATGGCTGGACTCTGGCGTGAAACCGGAAAAGGCCGCCTTCACTCCGGCCGATGGTTTCGACCCGGCGCTCGTCCCGCCCCCCTGGCCGTATTGATTGCTACTGCTTGAGGCCGGCGCGCGAACGCCGCAGGAATAACTACCATTACCTGGGGTCCGCACCCGCCCGCCAGTCATCTCCACTCGATTCGTGAAAACATGCGGCGCCATCGGCGGCCGCTTCCCGTTCACCGCCGCGTCCGCGCCGCCTTCCTACCGGAAAAATGCAATCTCCCGCGGTTTCCCGTTGTCCCGTAACGTGAAATCCCCTTTCGTGAGCTCCAGCGCCGGGTTGCCCTTCTTGTCCAGCGCCACCACGGAGAAATCCACCAGTTGTGTGGACGCCCGAAACGTAGGCGGCTCGCTCTGTGCGTTCAGCAGCAGGCAATTCAACAGCAGGACGTGTCCCAACATGACCCCATCATAGTGGACCTCAAATGGGTGCGCGACGGAGAAGTGAGCGACGTGGTAGCACGGCGGGCGCCCTCGCCCGCAGCCGGCCCCCAGGCCAACTTCTCCTGTCGAGCAGGGCCGCCTGGGGGTGTCGCCCGCGGACGCAAGCGTCCGCACAACCTGGGACGCGATGCCGTGCGCGGCCAAGCTGGGGGTGTCGCCCGCGGACGCAAGCGTCCGCCCCACAGCAGGTTCACGAGTACTGCTACGCTAGGATTCTTCCAATTGGCGGGCGATTGGGCCAGTCCTCCACTTTCAAGTCGCGCGCCCGCCGGAGTGCCTCAAATGGAGTAGTCCTCGAAGAACACCTTCGATTCCCGCGGGCTCACATGAACCTCCGCGCCCACCGTCAGCGCCAGTTCGCGGTAGCGCTCGTGCGGAACCTCCACCTGCAACGTCTCGCCGGAGCCGGACTCCAGTTCCACCTTCACCATCGGTCCGGCGGCGTGGATCCTCCTCACCGCCGCCCGGATGGACGTACCCTGCGGCGCCTCATGCCCAATCTCCATATCGTGCGGCCGCACAAACACGCGCCGCTCAGGCCCGCCTTCCACCCGTGCGTGAAACAGATTCACTCGCCCCAGAAAGTCCATCACAAACTCGTTCGCCGGCCGGTGGAAGACCTCCTCCGGCGTGCCCACCTGCTCAATCCGCCCCTTGTTCATCACCACAATGCGATCAGCCACCTCCAACGCCTCGTCCTGGTCATGCGTCACCAGAATCGTGGTCATTCCGATGTCGTCATGCAGCTTCCGCAACCAGCGCCGCAGACCCTGCCGGACCTTCGCGTCCAACGCACCAAACGGCTCGTCCAGCAGCAGCACTTCGGGCTCTATCGCCAGCGCCCGCGCCAGCGCCACCCTCTGCCGTTGGCCGCCGGAGAGCTGCGCCGGATACCGCCCAGCCAGGCTGTCGAGCT
>JBBQLF010000800.1:0-1524 GCA_038327695.1 Bryobacterales bacterium | reverse complement strand
CCTGCGGCAGCGCGGCAAGGAGCAGGGTGGCAAGGAGAAGAACGAGAAGGTCGTCTATTGCCGCACGCGCGAGGAGGCGGAAGCGCATATCGGCGCACATCTGGCCCAAGTGAAGGGCCGCATCCTGGCCGGGTTTGACTTCAGCCTGGCCTACCCGGACTGGGCGATGGAAAAGCTCGGCGGCTGGCAGGCGCTCTGGCGATGGCTGGAGGCGGCACAGCGCACCACGGCGGACCGCTTTGAGGTGGCGGCACTGCTGAACCGGAAGCTGACGGGCCGTGCTGCGCCGTTCTGGGGCTGCCCCTACGTGCGGCCGGAGGTGCCGCAGAAGAAGCCGCGGCCCTACGAATGGGTGGAATTCCGGTCCACCGAACTGGCGCTCAAGAGGAGGCCGCATCCGGGCTTTCAACTGATGGGCCATGGCTCGGTGGGCTCGCAGACGCTGACGGGCATTCCCGTACTGGAGCGGCTGCGGCGGCGGTTTGGCTCCCAGCTCAGCGTATGGCCGTTTGAAGCCCCGGCGCGCATCGTCGTCGCCGAGGTCTGGCCGTCGCTGTTGAGCGAGGCGCAGTTGCCGGCGCACAGGATCCGGGACGCCCGGCAGGTGATGGGCCTGGCGCGGGCGCTGGAGGGCGTGCCGTTGCCGGCGCCACCGGAGATCGCGCAGCGCGAGGGGTGGATTCTCCAGCCGCCTGCGCTAGACTGATCTTGCATGAAGAGGCGACAACTGCTGGCGGCTCCGCTGTTCGGTCTGGCGGCCATGGGCGGCGATGTGGAAACCACGGCCCTGCCCGACCCGGCGCTCCGGGTCTCTGATCCGGAGAAGTATTGGACACGCGTCCGGGCCGAGCAGTATTTCCTGCCGGACTGGCGCGCCTATCTGAACAACGGCAGCCTGGGTGTGGCGCCCAAGCCCGTCGTGGCCGCGGTGGAAGCCCATCTGCGGAAGGGCGCTACTCTGGCCACCCAGGAGTACCCCCGCTGGGGCTACGAGAACCTCGACGAAGAGCGGACGGAGATGGCGGCCTTCGCCGGCTGCAAGAAGGACGAACTGGCGTTTGTGCACAGCGCCACCGACGCCATGTCCACCATTGCGGCGGGCATCGATCTCAAGGCCGGCGACGAAGTGCTGATGACAGACTTCGAGCATCCCAGCGGCAAGGCCGGCTGGGCGGTGCGGGCCCAGCGCCACGGCGTGACCATCCGGGAAGTGAAACTGCCGCTGCCGCCAAAGAGCCCCGAACAACTGGCGGACATCATGGTCTCGGCCATTGGCCCGCGCACCCGCGTCATCTCCTTCGCCGGCATCATCAGCCCGACCGGTGTGGTGATGCCTGTGCGGCTCATCTGCGACGCGGCCCGCGCCAAGGGCGTGACTACCGTGGTGGATGGCGCACACATGAACGGCCAGGTGGCCGTGCGGTTGAGCGAGCTGGGATGCGACTACTTCGCCGGCAGTCCGCACAAGTGGCTCTACGCCCCGCCGGGCTGCGGGTTGCTCTACATCCGCGAGGAGAATCTGGA
>JBBQLF010000799.1:0-1526 GCA_038327695.1 Bryobacterales bacterium | reverse complement strand
TGTGCAAGGTCGCGTTGCGAACTCAGATCCTGAATGCGGCGGGCTTGCTGCCGATGCCCGCCAGGACCGCTCTGAATCCCGTGGTGACCGAGCGGATCGACGCCGCCGAGTACACCATTGAGCGCGTGGCCCTGGAGACGCGGCCCGGCTACTGGCTGGGCGGTAATCTGTACCGGCCCAAGGGCGGCGGCGGGCGCCATCCGGCCGTCCTGCATCCGCACGGGCACTGGGACTATGGGCGGCTGGAGCATCAGCCGCTGTATTCGGCGCAGACGCTGGCTGCTAATCTGGCCCGCAAGGGCATGGTCGTCTACATGTATGACATGGTGGGCTACAACGATACAGCGCAGACGCCGCACGATTTCTCGACTCAGGAGGATCAGCTTTGGGGTTTCACTCCGCTCGGTCTGCAATTGTGGAATTCCATTCGCGCGCTCGACTATCTGGCGTCGCTGCCGGACGTGGATCCGGCCCGGATTGCGGCCACCGGTGCGTCCGGAGGCGGCACGCAGGTTTTTCTGCTGGCGGCGGTAGACGATCGGTTGGCGCTTTCGGCGCCCGTCAACATGGTGTCCGGCATCATGCAGGGCGGCTGCGTTTGTGAGAATGCTCCGGGTCTGCGGATCGGCACCAACAACATTGAGACGGCGGCGATGATGGCCCCGAAACCGCAACTGCTGGTGGCGGCCACGGGGGATTGGACTCGTAATGTGCCACGCGAGGAATATCCCGCAATTCGCCGGATTTATGAGCTTTATGATGCGGCAGCCAAGCTGGAGGCGGTGCAGTTTGATTCTCCGCACAACTACCACAAGGAAAGCCGGGAGGCCGTCTACGAATTCCTGCGGAAGCATCTCACGCCGGATGCGCCGCCGTGGAAGGAGCGCAATACGCCGATCGAGAAGATCCAGGACATGATGGTCTGGCAGCGGACGCCTCTGCCGGCTCAGGTGCGCGACTTTGGACAGATCTTCAGCGAATGGAAAACCGAATCCCGCGCAGCGAGCCTGACGGCGCCGGCCGGTGAGCTAAGAGAACGCCTGCGGCAGGTATTCGGATGGACCGAGGGCTCGGAGTTGGACAGTGCGGTGCCGCGCCGTTGGGTGAAGGGCAGCGGGCCGGCCGTACTGGCCATTCACCCGGACGGCATGGAGGCCGCCGCCAAACTGGTTCCGCCCGGGCGGGCCGCGCTCCTGATCGATGTGTTCCAAACGGGATCAGCCGTGGCGCCGCGGGACCGCTCGCACCGCCATTTCCTGACCTTCAATCCCAGCGACGACGCCGCTCGAGTGCAGGATATCGCTTCTGCAATTAAATTGTTACGGGCAGAAACTAAAGCGCCAGTTGAGGTGGTGGCTGCCGGGCAGGCGCGCTGGTGGGCGTTATTTGGCGCCGCCCTGAGCCCGGCTCCGGCGGCAGCGCATAGCCGAGGAGCTTCTCGACGTAGCAGCCCAGCGAACCTGCCAGCACGGCCACCCAGATCATCGCTCCCTGCCCATCAGTGCGGCGGCCACGAGCGCGACCAG
>JBBQLF010000798.1:0-1527 GCA_038327695.1 Bryobacterales bacterium | reverse complement strand
GGCCAGAATCAGGCGCGAAGCGATGGGCTGACCGTTCAGCAGGACTCTCAACTGGGGACGGTTCAGGATGGGGAGAAACTGTGCCGGAGGCTCGGCCGGCGGCTGAGGCCAGAGTGCTTCGCCCAGCCCGCTGGCGTAGAGGACGATGGTCTCTCCCGGTGCGGCCGGGCTCCGATCATCCACCGGAGCCAGGCTGATGGCATGGCGCGCAAACGCCTGTCCGGACTCCAGCTCAAACAACCCGGGCGCGAATTCGTCTACCGCGATCTGGACCAGCGGCCCGTTGACGTTGTTGCGCACCAGCCGAACGCTGGCCGGCCCGGGGAACTGGTCCGCCGGGATCATGAAGACGACCACTTCCGGCGAAACGTATTCCAAGGGGGCGAACAGCCCGTTGATTTTGACAAAGACGGGGGGCGTGCCCAGGAACGATGGCAGAGCGGCGCTGGCTTCGCGGGCGGCGGTGCCGGTGGACAGATCGCGTCCATACAAAGCCACCAGCATATTGGGTGCGAAGGGTCCCGGGCGGCCTGTGGCGAGATTGACGATGGAGTTGGCCGCGTAGGACGGCGCCTGCCGCGTAGCAGAATCCCTTGCCCTGACGTCGCAGGGCAGGATAGCCAAAGCCCAAAGGGCCAGGCTGAATTTCATGGACGATTTGATGATAACCGAATAGGTCTCCCATTGGAAGCCTCATGTTGGCGCCGCCCGCGGGCTCCAATGCGTCACAATGGCCGTGTGGAACTCTCCGAGGAGCAGCGTGCGGCCGTTACGCGCACCAACCAGGATGCCTGCTGCGTGGCCGGACCCGGCTCGGGCAAGACGGCTGTCCTGGTGGAGCGCTATGCCTGGCTGATCGAGCAGGGTGTGGAGGCGTCCGCCATCCTCGCCATCACCTTCACCGATAAGGCAGCCACCAACATCAAGCAGCGCCTGGTGACCCGGTTCGCGGCCGACGCCGGCAAGCGCCGCGCCGTGGAGAAGGCGCCCGTCTCCACCATTCATTCCTTTTGCCAGTCACTGCTCCGCGAACACTCCATCCGCGCCGGGCTCGACCCGCGGTTCACACTGCTGGACGCCCGCCAGGCGCGCGCGTTGCAGTCCGCCAGCATGGAGACCGTCCTGGATCGCTTTGCCTTGGACCGCCGGGATGAGTTTGTGGCGTGTGCCGAAGCCTGGGCGGCGCACGATTTCTCCCGGTCTCTCCTGTCCGTGCACGAGTCGCTGCGCATGGGTGGTGGCGCCCGCAAGGCCTTGCAGCACCTGCCCGCGTTCCACCCCGAAGCGGCTCTCGACGCGGTGGCGAGCGAGGCGTGCCAGATGCTCGCCCAGGCTCCGCCGCCCAGGACTGAGCCCCAGCGCCAGCGGGTCGCCCGGGGTCTGGAGTGGCTGGCGAGCCGGGCCGCGCTGACGCCCCTGGAGTGGCTTGCTGCTTTCGCGATGGACAAGCGCGGACTCAAAGCCGGCCACCCCATCTACGACTCGCTGGACCGCGTGAAGGCCCTCCTAGCGGCGGCCGGCTCAGAG
>JBBQLF010000797.1:0-1533 GCA_038327695.1 Bryobacterales bacterium | reverse complement strand
AACGCCAGCATCGCCTGGCACGATTACGACCAGCGGGAACAAGGAAGACTTCGTGAGCATGGGGATGACCTCGGCGCTGAAGCTGCGGCAAATCGTGGAACTGGTCCGGCTGGTGCTGGCGATGGAGATGATGACGGCGGTGCAGGGATTGGAGACGCTGCGGCCGTTGATGACCAGCGTGCCGCTGGAGCGAGTGCGGGCCGAGTTGCTCCGGGTGAGCCCGGCGCGCACAGACGACCGGCCGTTTTCCGATTCCATCGCGGCGGTGGCGGAGTGGCTCAGGGAGTGGCGAACACGAAGAAGCGCGTGGTGCGCTTGAAGCCCAGCCGTTTATAGAGTTCCAGGCCGCCGGGCGAAGATTGCAGCACGAGCGGGGCTGTGACGCCGCGCAGACGGCGATCTGCGACGGCGTGGCGCATGATGGCCTCGGCCATGCCGCGCCCGCGCCAGGAGGGCAGCGTGGCGACGGAGTAGAGGCCGAGCACGCCGGCCGCCTCGATGAGCGCGGCGCTGGTGACGGCGAAGCCATCCTCGTAACCGAGCCAGACCTCCAGCGGGCCGCGCCACACTTCTTCGGGCTGGTAGACCGTCTGCGAAATGGGCGGAGGAATGTGGAAGCAGGCGGTGACCATGTGGGCGAAGTCGCGGCGGGTGGTGGCGTCGTTGACGCGGCGGTAGGTGAGCGCGGGCAGAGGCCGGCGCGGCGCGGTCAGCTCCGGCGTCTCCATGCCGGGCGATTCGGCGATGCACTCCATATCGTGCGATTCAAAGATGCGGTGCAGGCGGCGGGCGGTGCGGGGCCCGAGATAGTCCTCGCAGAGCCAGAAGGACCAGTCGCGCTGGAGGCCGCGGAAGTGCGCATTGGCCAGTTGGATGCGGCGGTCCATCTCGCCTTCGATCTCGGAGACGGGATCGGCGATGAGGGCGATGTTGAAGACGGAGAAGGCCACCGGCGATGTGATGAGATGCACGCCGGGGCGCTGTTCGGCAGGGCCGTAGAAGGAGAGTGAGGCTGCGAGGTTGGCGGCGTTGCGTTCCCAGATCTTCATAGCAGGCTTAAGGGATCGACGTCGATGACCAGAGCGGTGGCCGGCCATTTTGCGGTGATGGCGTGCTGGCGGAGATGCTTGAGGATGACGTTGAGTTTCGGCCGCGAGGTGGCCTTGATGAGGGTTTGGTAGCGGAATTCGTTCTTGAGGCGGGGGACGGGCGCCTCGGCGGGGCCGAGGACTTTCATGCCCTCGCCGGGGTCCTGGAGCAGGTGGGCGATTTGCCCGCTGAGGGCCAGCGCGTCTTCCTGCTTTTCGGCGCGGACGAGAATATTGGCCATGGCGGCGAAGGGCGGGTAGCGCATCAGGCGGCGGAACTGGAGTTCCTTGGCATAGAACTTAGCGTAGTCCTGGAGGGCGGCGCAGCGGACGGCATAGTGGTCCGGGTTGATGGTCTGAACGATGACGGTGCCGGGCAGCTGGTGGCGCCCGGCGCGGCCGGCTACCTGCGTGAGTAACTGGAAGGTGCGCTCGGCGGCGCGGA
>JBBQLF010000796.1:0-1546 GCA_038327695.1 Bryobacterales bacterium | reverse complement strand
CGCGCAGCAGGCGCACATCGGGCAGCTTCAGTTCGGCCTGGATGTCGTGCGCCCATTCGGCCGAGAAACTCTCCCAGGCGAGCACGTCCACGCCGCGCGGGCCGAGCAGGCTCCACAGCGCCATCTCGACCGCGCCGGTGTCGGAGGCGGGAACGATGCCGAGGCGGTAATCCGCCGGCATGCCGAGGATAGCGCGCGAGCGGCTGATCACCTCGGCCAGCTTCGCCTTGGGCGCCGCGGCACGGTGGCTGCGGCCGAGCAGCGCGCCCTGCAAAGCGTCCAACGAGAATCCGGGCCGCTTGGCGCAGGGGCCGGAGGAGAATTGCGGGTTGGCGGGCTTGAGCATGGGCGTTTCGTCGCATGCGGCGCGGGGCCTGTCATCACCCCTTCCCACGCGCGCTGCCGCAGCGCAGCATCGACCCCATGACCGACACGCTCGAGACTTTCTGCCTTGCCCTGCCCAAGGTGGACCTGCACGTCCACCTGCTGGGCGCGGTGCGGCCCGCGAGTTTCGCCGAGATGGCCGCGCGCAGCGGGATGAGCCCGGCGGAAAGCGAGGCGATCTACACGCGCGATGCCAAGCCGAAGGGCGTGCTGCACATCCTCCGCACGCTGGAGAGCCGCGTGCTCCGTCAGCCCGCCGACCTGCACCGCATCGCCTACGAGCACCTGCAGGATGCCGCAGCCCATGGCGTGCGCCATTCCGAGATCTTCTGGAACCCGACCGGCACCGCGCACATCTTCCCCTATGCGCAGGGTGCCGACGCCATCCTGGCCGGCTTCGCCGATGCGGCCGCGGATTTCGGCGTCTCCGCCCTGCTGATCCCCTCCATCGACCGCGAAGCGACGCCCGAGGCTGCGGCCGAACTCGCCCAGTGGATGGTGGCGCACCGGCGCGAGCCCATCATTGGCATGGGGATCGACTACCGCGAGACGGACCGCCCGCCCGAACTTTTTTGGAAGGCTTGGCGCATCGCGAAACTCGCCGGCTTCCGGCTGACCGCCCATGCCGGCGAATTCGGCTGCCATCCCCGCAACGTCGAGACCGCGATCGACCTGCTGGAGGTGGATCGCATCGACCACGGCTACACGGTTCTGGAGAACCCCGCGCTGACCGCGCGCTGCGCCGAGCGCGGCATCCTCTTCACGGTGGTGCCCACCAACTCCTACTACCTGCGCACGCTGGAGAACTGGCCGGAAGGCCATCCCCTTTCGGGCATGCCCGCCGCCGGATTGCTGATCCATCCGAACACGGACGACCCGACGCTGCACCAGGTCACGCCCACGCGCTGCTGGCGGATGATGGTGGAGGATTTCGGCTTCGGCCTCGCGGATCTGCGCGGCTTCATGCTTAACGGCATCCGTGGCTCCTTCCTGCACGAAGCTGCCCGGCGGCATCTGGAAGGCGCCTTCGCCCTTGAGTTCGACGCGCTGGCGGCGGAACTCTACCCGCAAGGATCCATTGCATGATCGACCGCCGCAGCCTCCTCGCCGCCCCGGCGCTGCTCGCCGCCCCTGCTGTCGCGCAAAGCTGGCCCACGCGGCC
>JBBQLF010000795.1:0-1547 GCA_038327695.1 Bryobacterales bacterium | reverse complement strand
AGCCCGGCGCCAGAGCCCCGGCGCCAGAGCCCCGCGCCAGAGCCCCGGCGCCAGAGCCCCGCGCCAGAGCCCCGCGCCAGAGCCCCGCGCCAGAGCCCCGCGCCAGAGGCCCGCGCCAGGAGTTCTTCAGTTCTTCGCGATGTCGCGATGCGACACGCTGCTCGAATAGCCCGCCTTGGTCAGGCGCTTGCGCATCTCCTCCGCCATCATCACTGAGCGGTGATGCCCGCCGGTGCAGCCGATGGAGATCGTGAGATAGCTCTTGCCCTCGGCCACATAGTGCGGCATCAGAAACAGGAGCATGCTGGTGAGCCGGTCCATGAACTCGCCAGTCTGTGTGAATCCGCGAATGAAGCGGGCCACCCCCACATGCCGGCCGGTCTTGTGCTTAAACTCCGGAATGTAGTTCGGATTCGGCAGAAATCGCACGTCAAACACCAGGTCGCTCTCGGGTGGCACGCCGTGGCGGAATCCGAAACTCAAAACGTTGATCCGCAGCTTCGCCTGGTCCGCGGAACCAAACAGATCCGCAACCCGCTTGCGCAACTGGTGCACGTTCATGGTCGAAGTGAGGATCACATGATCGGCCAGGGCGCGGATCTCCTCCAACTGCTGCCGCTCATCCTGCACGCTGCGCAGAACGCTTTTCGTCTTGCCCAGCGGGTGCGGCCGGCGCGTCTCGCTGTAGCGGCGCACCAGAACGTGGTCCTCGGCGTCGATGAACAGGAGGCGCGATTTCACCGTCCTCTTCAGCTTGGCGTACACTTCCGGAAACCGTTGAAGACTGTCGCCCTCCCGGATGTCCACAGCCAGCGCCGCCCGCCGGATGTTCGGTGCATCGTGAGTCAGCTCCGCAAACTTCGGAATCAGGTCCAGCGGCAGGTTGTCCACGGCATAGTAGCCGTGGTCTTCCAAGCTCTTCAGAACGGTCCCCTTGCCTGACCCGCTGAGTCCTGTGATAACCACGAGTTCGGGTGCAGGGGACCGTTCCGCCACGCTACGCCTCCACCAGGTCCACTTTGCCGTCGCGGCGGCGGATCAGCACGCTCACCTTGCCGGTTTCCGTGTCCCGGTACACCATGTACTCCCGGTTGTCCTCCATCGCCAGCATCGCCTCTTCAATGGTCATCGGCTTGCCACTCGTCTTGCCGGTCGCCTGAATCACCTTGGCTGGCTTCGGGCTCTTGACGGCCTTCCGCGCCGCCGCCTTCTTGGCACCCTTCGGCGGTTTCACTTCCTCCTCGGGGATCGGCGCCGCATCGCCCGTCGTCCGCGCCGCGCGCACCGGCGTGTCGCGCTTCTGCTCCCGCCACTTACTGCGGTTCTTGATGGCCTGCTTCTCTACCTTCTCCACCGCGTCCATCACGGCGGTAAACTGATCCGCCGCCGAACCCTCCCCCACCAGCTTATGGTCGTAATAGTTCAGGCGGATCTCGGCGTTCTGCAGGTGCCGTTCTGAGCTCAAGATGACTTGTGCTTCCTTCTCGCCCTTCTGCTCCAATAACTTGGAGAGACGGGCGAACGCCATGGCGAGCTTGCGCTCCTGC
>JBBQLF010000794.1:0-1557 GCA_038327695.1 Bryobacterales bacterium | reverse complement strand
CGAGGCGGGCGACTTCGACCTGATCTTCTCGAATTCAGTGATCGAGCACATGGGCAGCCGCGGGGGGCAGCGGCAGATGGCCGCCGAGGTCCGCCGCGTCGCGCGTCGCTACATCGTGCAAACGCCGGCTTTCTGGTTCCCTCTTGAACCGCACTCGCACATCCCGGGCTTCCAGTTCCTGCCGCACGGGCTGCGCGCTGTTCTCATCAGGCATTGTGCCATCAACTACTTCCCCGCGGGCAAGACCTTCGCCGAATGCGATCGCGTCTCGCGTTCGACGCAGATGCTGACGGAGCGGAAATTTCTCGAACTTTTTCCGGAGGCGCGGATTCACAAGGAACGGCTGGCCGGTTGGGTGAAGTCGTATACCGCATTCGGGGGGTTCGACTGATCGACCGCAGGCGACGCGCCCCCCGCTTTGAACGAGCATTCACTGCCGAGGTTTTTCGGCCCCGACGTCGGCGGTGTCCGTGACTCGAAGCGCTTCGCGCATCACTGCGGTGTAGGCGCGCCAATTCTCGCGCCACCGGTCGCGCTCTGTGCCGGTGCGGACGACCATCAAGAAGGCACTGGCCAGAGCCCGCAGACCCATCTGCAGCAAGGTGATAGCGCGTACGGCCAGTTCGACGCCGCGGCCTTCGTGTTTTCGAAAGTAGCGGAAGTGAGAGCGGAATCCGAGCGGCAGGACGCTGGCGCGCGCACGGGCGACGGCGCGTTTGCCGTAATGCACCACCTGGGCATCCGGGGTGAAATACAGGCGATAGCCCTGCGCGGCAGCTCGCCGGCACCAGTCGAGTTCCTCGACGTACATCCAATAGTCCTCGTCAAAGGGACCCACCGCCTCCCAGGCCTCGCGGCGGATCGCCAACGCGCAGCCCTGGATCCAGTCCACCTGCCGCACGGCATCGCGGTTGAACCCGCCCAACGCCTTGCGGGAGAAGAGGCGGCTGCGCGGCCAGAGCACACTGAGGAACACCGCCTCGCACACCAGGTCCCACAAGGTCGGGAAGCGAAACACCGCGGCCTGCCAGCTGCCGTCCGGATTGAGCACGTTCGGGCCAGCCGCGGCGGCGTGCGGGTGCTGGCGCAAGAAGTGCTCCAGGCCGGTCAGCGCACCCGGAAGCAGGTAGGCGTCGGGATTAAGTAAGAACAGCGTTCGTCCTCGCGCCTGGGCGATGGCCTGATTGTTGGCGGCGGCAAAACCCAGATTGCGGTCGTTGACGATCAAGTTCACCTGCGGGAAGAGGCTGTGTACCATCGAGACGCTCTGATCGGTGGAGGCGTTATCAACGACAATGACCTCGACGCCGAGGGGCTGAGGGGTTTCGCTTGACACCGCTTCGCCGTCAACCCGGATGCCCGGCTCATGAAAGATGGATTGGAGACACTCCTGCAGGTAGTTGCAGGTGTTCCAGTTGACGACGATCACGGAAAAGTCCGGCGGCAAACTCGTGTCAACCATCAGCGCGGCTTGCCGACAATACCACGGGCTGCTTGCGCCATCGAAGATCGCCCCCTGGGATTTCCTTCCCCGCTCCGATACGGTATGCTCCATTT
>JBBQLF010000793.1:0-1566 GCA_038327695.1 Bryobacterales bacterium | reverse complement strand
AGGGCTGCTGCCTCGCGGCGCTGCGCGCCTGCCGGCAGGGCTGCTGCCTCGCGGCGCTGCGCGCCTGCCGGCAGGCTTCATTGTACCTGCGTCACAAGCCCGACCTCGCGTGCCAGTTGTCGGAATTCGGCGGTACGGCGCTTGGCCAGCGCCTCGTATTCGGCGCCGATCAGGTTGAATTCGAACAGCCCCTGCGCCGCGCGCTGCTCGGCCCAGGCGGGATGGGCCTGGAGGCGGCGGATGGCATCCACCCAGAAGTTGTACGCGGCATCGGGCATCTGCGGCGGGCCGTAGAAGCCCCGGATGATGGGCCAGTCCACGTCCACGCCCTGCTCGCGCGCAGTCGGCACCGCGGCGAGTGGCCCGGCGAGGCGTTGCGGCGCCAGCACGGCGAGCAGACGGATCTCGTTTGCCTCGAACTGCCCGCGCACCTCGGACGCATCGCCCGGGAACACCTGGATATGCCCACCGAGAAGCGCCGCCATGGCTTGGCCGCCGCCCTCGAAGGGCACGTAGCGGATGCGGCGCGGGTCGGCGCCCGCCGCCCGCGCGACCAGCGCTGCCTTGTGCCAATCCTGGCTACCCACGGCACCGCCCGCGCCCGTCGGAATACTCGCAGGATCGGCGCGCAGGGCCGCCATCAGGTCGGCCAGGGTGGCGAAGCGGCTGTCCCGGCGCACCGCGATCACGCCATAATCCGCGCCGATCGCGCCGATCCAGCGCACGTCATTTTCGGCGAAGCGGCCGAAGCGGCCCTGCGCCATGTTCACCCAGGACCCCGTGGAGACCGCGACGATCACGTTCGGGTCCGCGCGGCGCTGCGCATTGATGTGGTTGATGGCGACCGCGCCGATGCCGCCTGGCATGTTCTGCGTGCGGATGGGCGGCACGACGATGCCGGTCTCGTTCAGCATTCGCGTCGTCAGGCGGCAGGTCAGGTCGAAGCCGCCGCCCGGCGCGGCGGGCGCGATGCATTCGGGGTTCTGCGGCGTGAAGCCCTGGGCGTTCGCCGCGAGGGGAACGAGTGTGGAGGCGGCAAGAAGCGTGCGGCGTTGCATGTTGTGATCTCCCAGGTGGTTCAGGCCGCCAGGCGGTCGATGCGGTCGCGCAGACGGTACCAGCCGCCAACGATCGGCAGAAACCAATCCGGATTGCCCGAATAGAAGGCCCGTTCGGGGAATGGAAGCCCTTCCAGCGTGAAGTCGGCATTGGCCGCACCCGCGATCTTCAGCGCCGCATTGTTGCCCATCCACGTTACCACCGCGGCGCCGCTGCCCTGGCAGCCGGCGGCATGGTGCACGCTGGCCTCCACGCCCAGATGCGGCAGGTGGTCGAAAGTGTAGGCCCCGTCGCCGGTCGATGCATTGGTTCACGCGCACGTCCCGCAGTTCGGGGAGGACGCTGACCAGGATGACGTGAAGCTGCGGGACCACGGCCTCGGGCGTGTTCGGGTCTTTGCGCTCCTCGCCCAGTTCCTCGGTCGCGCTGATGTAGCTGCCGATCCCCGGCAGCGGCCCGCCGCGGCTGTGGCCGTTCGTCGCCATCAGCACCGCATCGGCGCGCATC
>JBBQLF010000792.1:0-1571 GCA_038327695.1 Bryobacterales bacterium | reverse complement strand
TGCGTGCCGTGTCGAGACTCTCTCGACACCGAGGATTTACCCAACATCCCACACCTAGAATAAGTAGAGATGTCATCCCCCGCAAAAACCCTCACCGCGCGCCAGTTCTTCTCGCGCTCAGGGGTCCTCTCACGCTGGCATCCAAACTTTGAATTCAGACCCGGTCAACTCGAAATGGCCGAGGCCGTCGAATCCGCCATCGCGGAAAAAAAACACCTGCTTGTCGACGCGGGCACCGGAACAGGAAAGACGCTCGCATACCTGGTTCCAGCCATCCTTTCCGGCAAGCGCGTGGTGGTCTCCACCGGCACCAAAAACCTCCAGGAACAGCTCTTCTTCAAAGACATTCCGTTCCTGACGCAGTTCTTCCCGGAAGGCATCCGCGCCTGCTACATGAAGGGGCGCAATAACTACGCCTGCCGCCAGAAGATCTACGACGCCGAACGGGAACCGATACTGAGCGGACTGGAAGAGGTCTCCGATTTCGCCATCATTCGGGAGTGGGAGAAGACGACGGACAGCGGTGACCGTTCGTCCATTCCGGACTTGCCCGACGGCTCATCGGCCTGGGCCAAGATGGATGCGCGCGGCGATCTCTGCAGCGGGCAGAAGTGCCCCAGCTTTGACCGCTGTTTCATCACACAGATGCACCAGCGGGCGATGGAGTCCGACATCATCGTGGTCAACCACCACTTGTTCTTTGCCGACCTGGCGATGAAGGAGGAGGATTTCGGCGCGATTCTGCCCGCCTATGCCGCCGTGGTTTTCGACGAGGCGCACGAACTGGAGGACGTGGCCGGGCAGTACTTCGGCCTGACTGTGTCTTCCAACCAGATCGAAGATCTGCGCCGCGACGTGCTCGCCATCGCCCGGCGCAAGGAGTTCCTCAGTCACGATCTGGAACAGATCCTGACCATCCTTCAGGATCATGCCGACCGTTTCTTCCGTCTCTTCCCGCAGAACGAAGGGCGCATGGGGTTCAGCGGGCATGAGCACTTCCTGGACGAGCACTCCGAGCAGTACGGCCACTTCTGCTCTGTGCTGGAGTTGCTGGCCGCGCACCTGTCCCTGGTCCGGGATGCGCCTGACGAAGTGGCGCCGCTGCATCGCCGTGCGCTGGCCCTGCGCGAGAACCTCATGAAATGGACGCGCGGCGCCGATCGTGACTATGTCTACTGGATCGAGCGCCGTGGGCGCGGCGTCTACCTGCAGGCCACGCCCATCGACGTCTCCGGCCTGCTGCGGCACCGGCTGTTCTCCCAGATTCCCGTGACGGTCCTGACCTCCGCCACCCTCGCCGTCGAGGAGAGATTCGATTACGTCAGAGAGCGGCTCGGAGTGGAAGGTGCGCGCGAACTCATTGTGCCCAGCCACTTCGACTACCCGAAACAGGCCCTGCTCTACGTCCCCCACCATCTGCCCGACGTCCGCTCGCCTGCGTTCACCCAAGCCGCGGCCGAAGAGGTGAGCGTCATCCTGCGGCACAGCCGCGGGCGGGCGTTTGTCCTGTTCACCAGCTACAACCAGATGCGGGCTATCCACGACATGGTGGAGCCCGCCCTGGACTATCC
>JBBQLF010000791.1:0-1573 GCA_038327695.1 Bryobacterales bacterium | reverse complement strand
GAGCCTGGACCCCCGCCGGGGCCTCGAAATGGCACTCCGGATGCCCATTCCGGCGCCGCCGCGGCGCACGTGCAAGGACAGCACGGTGGCGCGCGTGGAGGAATACTACGGGCTCGCCCTGCAGATCGCCCAGCGAGGGTTTTCCTCGCAGGAGAAGGCCGACGGGCGCCCTCTCCAATTCCTGACCGGCATCCTGGCAGCGTCTACGGCTCCTGAGCAGATCCAGGCCGCCGCGGCCATGGTCCGCGCCTTTAGCGCCACACCGGAGGAGACCGCAACCCTGGTGGCGGCCTTCGGCTCCGCCCTGCGCCTGGCGCAACCGAATTCGCGCGGCTTCATCGGCACGCCGGCAACCGGGGAGGAACTGGCCGCGCTGGTGCGCCGGCTGCGGGCCGGCGGGCAAAGCGTGCTGCCCCTGATGGACGCCTACCGGTTCTACCTCGTGCAGCAGTGGAAGGGCGAAGCCTGCGCGGACCTGCCCGAAGGACACGGCGTGGCGGCGTTCAATGACACCTTGCGGCGGGATGCGGGTCTGGAAACCGAGGTCCCGCCGATTAACCTGAAGGCGCTGCAGCCCAAACGGAGCGAGGCAGCGCCAGATAATCAGGGATTCGGTGAGCAGGGCGAATCGCGCGCCATCGCCAAAGAGATGGCTGGGCTGCGAGTCCCGCCGGAGAAGGCCGGCCCGGACTGGGAGGCGAAGTTCGCCGCTGCGCTGCATCGCATTGAGGCATGGCAACCGGAGGACGGCGTGCCGCCTCTGCTGCACTTCCACGCCAAGGCCGGCGCCTACCGGGACCTGCTTCCGGCCGCCGTTAGCGAGTCGCTGTTGGAAGCGCTGCAGGGCTCGTTCTGCGCCTACTTGCGCGATGCGCCGGCCAAGACGGAGAGCCCGGCCGAGTGGATGATTCACTTCCGCCGCATGACCATGCCGTACGGGCCTTTGGGCGCCAGAAGCCTGGAGATCGCCAAGCGCGAAATCCGGCGCGGCGGCGACGGGCTCATGAACCTGCTGATCGATGCCGGCTTGACGTTCTGACAACGGCCGCGCGCTTCAATACACTGTGGGAATGAGTTTGTACGGAGCAGTAGAAGCCGGTGGCACCAAGTTCGTCGCCGCCGTTGGCGAAGATCCAGCCGAGCCGCGCGACATCCAGCGCATTCACACATCGAACAATCCCATGGAGACCATGGCGGAAGTGATCGCCTACTTCGCCAGGCAGGGGCCGTTGCGGGCCATTGGCGTCGCATCCTTCGGCCCTGTCAGCTACGTCAGCGGCTGCATCACCAACACGCCCAAGCTGGCGTGGCAGAACTTCGCTCTGCGGGATACGCTCCAGCAGGCGCTCGGCGTGCCCATCGGATTCGATACCGATGTGAACGGTGCGGCGCTGGGGGAAGCGCGTTGCGGCGCCGGGCGGGGGCTGGACAATCTGGTGTACATCACCGTCGGCACCGGCATCGGCGGCGGCGCGCTGGCGGGCGGCCAACTGGTCCACGGCCTGCTGCATCCGGAGATGGGCCACATGGTGGTCCGGCGCGCGCCGGGCGAGTTGGATGGCTTTGCCGGCGT
>JBBQLF010000790.1:0-1576 GCA_038327695.1 Bryobacterales bacterium | reverse complement strand
GTTTTGGGTGATCCTAGCGAGAGGGTCCCACCCGTTCCCATCCCGAACACGGCAGTTAAGCCTCTCAGCCCCGATGGTACTGCATGCGCAAGTGTGTGGGAGAGTAGGACGTCGCCCGATTAACACAAAAAGCCCCGGCCTTAAACCCGGGGCTTTTTTGCGTTTTGATTTCCATTTCAGACGAATCAATGACAAACTAGGAACCAATGGCTCACCGCCTGCTCGTACGCGGCGCCCGGCAGTTGCTTACCCTGCGTGGGCCCGCCGGCCCCCGTCGCGGAGCCAATGCAAGCGACCTCGGCCTTGTGGAAGAGGGCGCGTTCCTGGTTGAGGATGGCATCATCACTCACATTGGCCCGGCGCGCCGAATCGAGAATCTAGGGTCAGCGCGCTCGGCCGAACCGTTGGACGTGCAAGGCCGGGTGGTGATGCCCGGCTTCATAGATTGCCAGACCTCCCTCATTCACGGTTCCCGCAGCCTGGAGGAACATGCCGGCCGGCACGGGGCCGACTTACCGCTCGGCGCTCCGGAACCGCCGGTGTTCTGGTCCGAGATGCGGATGATTCGGACTGCCACCGCGAAACGGCTGACGGCGCAGGCCCGGATCGCCATAGCACGTATGGCCGCCAACGGAACCACCACACTCGACATCCACTCCGGCAGCGGGCTCGATGAGGCTTCCGAATTGAAGGTTCTGCGAATCGCCCATTCGCTGGATCAGGAACCGGTTGGCGTGCATGCCACCTTTCATGCCGCCCACCTGACGCCTCCTGAGTTTGCCGGCTGCCCGGATACGTTTCTGGATTTCCTGTTGGCGGAACTGCTGCCCCAGGTCGTCCGCCGGCGCCTGGCCCTGGCGTCCGCCGTCACCTGTGATGCGGGCGGGTTTGGCATCACGCAGGCGCGACGTTACCTGTTGGTGGCCCGGGATCTGGGCCTCAGCCTCACCATCCACGCCAGCAGATTCGCCAACCTCGGCGGAGTCCAATTGGGCATCAGCCTGGACGCCAGAGTGGTTTCTCATCTCGAAATGGCCAGCCGGGCCGAGATTGCCGCACTTGCGTCCAGCAACACCATCGCCGTCCTGATACCCGGAGCGGCATTCCGCGGCAGCGTTTCCAGGCCAGCCCCAGCGCGGGCCCTTCTCGATTCGGGTGCCGCCGTGGCCCTGGCAACGGGCTGCAACCCATTCGACAGTCCCATCTACTCCATGCCGGTAGTGCATTCGCTGGCCTGCGCTCAACTGCACATGACGCCAGCTGAGTGCATCACCGCCACCACCATCAACGCGGCGTACGCCCTCGGAGTGGCCAGCCACGCCGGCAGTCTGGAAGCAGGAAAGCACGCCGATTTCCTTGTACTGGCGGCCTCAGATTACCGGGAGATACCGCACGCCCTGGGCGCCAATCTCGTCTCCGCGACCTACCGGCACGGCCGCCGGCTCCATGTTGGCCGGCTCCACGCCACGGACTGATTCGACGGCCTGCGCCTTCTCGATACAATAGCGTCTGTTTATGCCGCACTCGGTAGGTTCGCTGGACCTTCTCGTCATCGCCGTCTACATGGCTGGCATCG
>JBBQLF010000789.1:0-1577 GCA_038327695.1 Bryobacterales bacterium | reverse complement strand
TGGGGCCGCCCTTCTTCTTCCGTTGGCAGCCGGCGAAGGCACCCAAGCTGGCGCACAGGACGAGGAACGAAGCGATTCGATTGCAGCGGGTGGTCATGATAGATCCGATCGTTTAGAGAGTTCGCAGCCAGGCGGCGGTGGCGGCGGGGTCTTCCGCGCTGCAAATGAGCGAGCCGGGTACGATGGCGTCAGCGCCGGCGTCGCGGAGCAGTGGGACGGTGTGTTCGCGGATGCCGCCGTCGGCGGTGAGAGACACGGGGTAGCCATCGAGCAGGGCGCGCATGGCGGTGAGGCGGCCGCAGGCGCGCTGATCGAGGGCGCAGCCTTTGACGCCCATGGCGGTGCCCATGAGGACGACGGTATCGACCTTGGCGCGGTAGGGCTTGGCGAGCTCGACGGGCGAGTCGAGTTCCAGGGAGATGCCGGTCTGTTTGCCGCGGCCGCGGAGATACTCGAGCGTCTGCCAGACGCGCTTGCCCACCTCAACGGGGAGGGTGACGGCGTCGATGCCGGCGTCGAGGAAGGCGGGCAGCAGGTCCATGGGGCGGGTGGCCATGAGGTGGAGGTGGAAGGGCTTGGGGGTGAGCGGGCGGAGGCGGGCGATGAGGTCCGGGAAAAAGAGCAGGGTGGGCGCGTAATGGCCGTCGCAGGCGTCGAAGTGGAAGGAATCGGCCACGGGCTCCAGGCGGGCGATGTCGCGTTCCAGATTGGCGAGATCGGCGGACCAGAGCGAGATGTCGAGACGGAGAGGGCGGAGGGGCGTGATGTGCACGATGCTACATTGAGATTATAGCGATGAAGAAACTAGTACTGATTGGGTGTTTCCTGGGCGGGCTGGCGGGGGCGCAGAGCCAGCCGGCGACGCCGGTGGTGAGTGTGGCCGATCCGGTGGTGGCCGTTGTGGAGGGCCGGGAGTGGAAGAAATCCGAGCTGGAGCAGATGGTGCGGGCGATGGGGCCCAACATCACGCGGAATTACATGTCGAACAAGCGGGCGTTTCTGGAGACGTTCGGGCTGATGTCGAAGCTGGTGAAGATGGCCGAGGAAGAGGGGCTGGATAAGCAGGACCCGCATAGCTGGCGGCTGTTCTACAACCGCATGGTCTATCTGGCGCAGTCCCGGGCGGACAGCCAGAGCGTGCGCCAGCCGATCTTACCGGAGGACCAGCAGAAGCACTACGAAGCGCACAAGGGCGACTACTCTTCGGCGAAGGTGCAGGTGGTTTTCGTCAACTTCAACGACGCGCCGATGGGGACCGAGGCGGGCGTCAAGAAGCCGCGGACCAGCGCGGAGGCCGAGAAACTGGCGGGGCAGATTGTGGCCCAGGCGCGGAGTGGCAAGGATTTTGGGGCGTTGGCCAAGCAGTACTCCGACGATAGCGAGTCCAAGGCGAAGGGCGGCGAATTCCCGCCGATCAAGCCGGCGGATTCGGCGTTGCCGGCGGAGATGAAATCGGCTGTGTTTGCGTTGAAAGCGGGGCAGGTTTCCGAGCCGCTGCGGCAGGCCGGGGGATTCTGGATCTTCCGCATGGTGGAGTTTGTCAACCAGCCGTTTTCCGAGGTTCAGGATCAGATCTA
>JBBQLF010000788.1:0-1584 GCA_038327695.1 Bryobacterales bacterium | reverse complement strand
GACACTTTGGGCAGAATTCGGAGGCGGCGGTAGTTGTACTGCTCAGGGGAGCGCCAGGTTGCGGTAGGTGGTGGCGTCGTTCGGATCGCGGGTATAGGGTTGGGCCGCCAGGGTGGAAATCGTCAAAAACGTGAGAGAGAGAATTTGTTTCATGCGCCTGTGCCTCTGGTCAACTGCGTCAGCGCAAAGGCATAGGCGCCGATGGCCGTAGCCTCGCTGGTCCCGAGTCTCGAAATGCCCACCCCGGTGCG
The DNA here is from genome assembly GCA_038327695.1 of Bryobacterales bacterium. Taxonomy (GTDB): domain Bacteria; phylum Acidobacteriota; class Terriglobia; order Bryobacterales; family Bryobacteraceae; genus Paludibaculum. Next base: position 1,333 of record JBBQLF010000788.1, on the reverse strand, counting down.
TTGCAGGCCGTCGAAACGGATGGTCCGGCCGCTGCCGGGGACGCGCAGTTCCTTTGTCTGCCCCTGAAGAAAATGTTCCAACTGCGCGGGGTCTTCCAGGTTGAACGCCTGCGGGATCAGGCGCCGGAAGCGTTCGCCGTTGGGGGCGGCGTAGGTGCCATTCAGCTCGTCGACAATGGCGGGCAGGAACTGGCTGTGCGCGCCGGCAATGCCGCCGCCGATGACGACGAGTCCATCGATCAAAGTGCAGGCCTCGGCAATGGCGTCGCCGGCCACTTCGCCGAGGCGGCGGAAGGCCTCCACGGCGGCCTGACGGTTGCCGTCAGCGCGGCCCTCAGCGATCTCGAAGAGGACCCGGGGCTCCGGGGTCTCCTCCAGCGTAAGGCCCGTCTGGGCGGCATAGGCGCGCCGTACGGCCCGGATGGAGGCGCCCTCTTCGGCGTTGATGCCGCGCTCGAGTTTATGGCGGATCAGCCACAGCTCGCCGGCCACCGAGTTGTCGCCGGTGAGCAGTTCGCCATCGCGGACGATGCCGCCGCCGAGGCCGGTGCCGAGGGTGACACCCAGGAGATTCCGAAACCGTTTGGGACTGCCGGCCAAGGCCAGCATGCTGTTGACGTGGGGGAGGAAGCCGGCGGCGGCCTCGCCATAGGCGAACAGATCGCCGTCGTTGTTGAGGAAGACGGGCAGTCCGAACGTGTCTTCGAGCATGGGGCCGAGCGCGACGTCGCGATAGGCGGGCAGGTTGCGCGGCCCGACGATGATGCCGTGGAAGTAATCGGCCGGGGCGGGGAAGGCGAAACTGATAGCGACGGGCGGTGACGGCAGTTGGGCGTGAACGCGGCGGAAGCCCTGGATCATGGTGGCGAGGGAGAGGTCCAGATCCGTGGCGTGCGACGGGAGGGCGAAGCTGGGAACGACGGCCTGGTTGGCGCGCAGGGCGGAGAAGACGAAGTTGGTGCCGCCGGCATCGAGGGTCATGACGATGCGCGGGTCTTTGGAATAGTCCTGCATGGCGTTAGCTCCTTGCCACTCTGTGGTTCATTACGGCCGTCCAGGTGATGTAGCCGATGGCGGCGAGGGGCACCAGGAAGCTGAGCTCGACGCTGGTGCGGTCTGCCATGAATCCGGTGATGGGCGGGACGAAGGCCGCGCCGACGATGGCGGTGACCATCAGGCCGGAGAGCTCGTTGGTGTGTTCCGGCATGGTCTCGACGGTGAGCGAAAACACGAGCGGGAAGATGTTGGCGAAGCCCAGGCCGACCACGAAGAAGCTGGAGATGGCGAGGGTCTGATTGGGTACGAAGAGGCCCAGCAGCCCGAGGATGGAAAC
>JBBQLF010000787.1:0-1588 GCA_038327695.1 Bryobacterales bacterium | reverse complement strand
AATAGACGTCGGATCTGCCGTCGATGCGAGGCTCTCCCATCGCCACCTCGGGGGCCATGTAGGCCGGCGTCCCCGCCGCCTGCCCTTCGGTGGTCACCTGGGCCAGTTCCTCGCTGCTCATGCTCTTCACCAGCCCGAAATCGAGCACCTTGATGAAGTCATACTGCAGGCCGAGCACGCACAGATAGATGTTGGTCGGCTTGATGTCCCTGTGAATCAGGGATGCCCGGTGCGCCTCCTCCAGCGAATCGCAGATCTGCCGCAACAGGAACACCACGCGGGCGGCCGGCAACGGCCCGAACTTGTCCACCAACACCTGGAGATTGACTCCGTCGAGCAGTTCCATGACGAAGTAGAAGCTGCCATCCTGGGCCGCGCCGAAATCATAGAGATCCACTGTGTGCGGACTGCGGAGATTCGCAATCGCCCGAGCCTCGCGCTCAAACCGCCGCCGCACCACCTCCGCCTGGCGCCCCAGTTGAGAGGCCACCACATCCGGCCGCAGCAGCTTGATGGCCGCATCGCGCGCCAGCATCCTGTGCCTGGCCCGCCACACTTCGCCCATCCCGCCTTTGCCCAGCAGCGTAACCAGCTCATAGCTGCCCAGTTCCTGGGCCCGGTGGGCCGTCAACTCCAGCGCGTAGATCCGCTGGTTCAGGAAGTACGACCAGAAGGCCATGCTGAAATTGACGAAGTTGAAGACGCCCATCCGGCTCAGGTCCAGCCCTGGATCACCGTGCAGATGGACGTTCAGGTAGTAGGCCGCCGGCCACATCGACGCCGACAGGATCGCCACCAGTCCCGTCACCAGCGGTGCGTTTGGGATCATCAGTCCGCAGACCGTGATCCACAGAGCCACCATCGATATGCCGGGCACGGGCAGGTCTGGCGCCATGGGCCGGGCAGTCTCAAAAACCGCGATCGAAAAGGCGGCAAAGACCTGAAAACCCAACCCGAAATTGAGGATTACCCAGTTGGAAAGCAGGCCGAGACGCTGGCTCGCCACCATTGCCGCCGAAGCCATGACCATCGCCAGCGCCAGCAACGGCAGGGCCGGCCCGGCCGCCGGTTCCGGCTGCAACCAGCCGCGGGCGAAGAACACCAGCACCGTCGAGATTGCGCCCACCAGCGAGATCCCACACAGGCGCTGGGCGGCGGTGTCCACGAGGGCAGGCGCCAACCGGAACTGGAGCCCGTTGGACGTCCCTTCCGCGCTGGCCGGCGTAGCCCCACGTACGGTTTTCAGCATGGTGCGATCTAACTAAAATAGCAGCATCGCACGCCGGCTCAACCGGAATTTCTGACACTCCAGGCGTCGCGAACATGGATGAGCTCACGGGGTTCCAGGACGACGGTGATCAGATCCAGGCGAGCGCTGTCTGGCGGTACATTCCACCGGCGGCTGAAGTAGAACGCGGCGTTACGCAGGCAGCGGAGCTTGCCTTCATCGATGGCGCGTTCGGGCGGGCCAAACTCGGCGGTGGTGCGCGCCTTGACTTCCACCAGAACGAGGCGGTCTCCTTCCCAGGCGACGAGATCGACCTCGCCTTTGATGCCGCTTTTCATCCAGTTCCGCTCGACCACGCGC
>JBBQLF010000786.1:0-1588 GCA_038327695.1 Bryobacterales bacterium | reverse complement strand
GCTCGTCGCCGGTGCCGATCATGTTGTCCAGTGACCAGCACAGCGCCACCTGGGCGGCGGCCGCGTTCTGGTTCTTCACGCGGTACCGCAGCACCGCTACCGGCAGACCCGAGGCGTCGGCATCCAGCGGGAAGATCGGGGTGAACGCCTCCAGCGCCAGCCGCACAGGCAGCCGGCCATCCCGGAAATCGATGCGCGCCTTCGGGTACTCGCCGGTGAAGGCCGCTGTGTCCCGCCGCGGCAGCCCCGGCGCATTGTTGGAGCCCAGGCCGGTCGGCCCCTCGTACGGCGGCAGGTGCCGCGCTTCGGCCACCAGCGCCACGGCTTTGCGGCCGTCCACCTGAGCCCACATGGACGCCAGCGCGTAGTTCGGCGCATTGCCCTTGTCCGGCCGGTTGAAGATCTCCCAATCGCGTAGCTGGCCGCGGCCGCCCAGAAATACAGATCCAGCGCCGATGCCGCCCGGTGGGAAAGCCAACTGAGCGAGTTGCGCGCCAGAGAACTCTCGCGGCCATTCCACCGCCGCGCGCGCCGGGCCCTCCACGCCGGGCGGTGGGGCCGCAGCCGCTGCAGCCACCTGGAAGAATCCTCTACGGCCAAGATGCATGGCGCTACCATACCTCAAACCGGCCCGGTTTGACATTGGGGGAATAAACGGCGAAACTGATCGGATGCTGATCGGTATAGCCAAGTTGGCCCAATCCGGCGAGACCCTCGCTCAAAAGACCCAAGTCCAGTACCGTACGCTGCCGGCCAGGACGCTGCTGAACCGCTGCAGCGGGGAGCGAGTCCCGTTTGCCTGGACCATCAATCCCTATCGCGGCTGCGAATTCGGCTGCAAATACTGCTACGCGCGCTACACCCATGAGTTCATGGAACTCCGGGCGCCCCTGGATTTCGAGCGTGTGATCTTCGCCAAGCAATTCGATGAGGGTGCATTCTCACGGGAGTTGCGCTCCGTCAAGGCCGAAGACTGGATCGCCATCGGCACCGCCACGGATCCCTACCAGCCCGCGGAGCGCCGGTATTGTTTGACACAGAAGATCCTCAAAATGTTTTTGCCTCGCCACGGGTTTCAGCTGGCCCTCACAACCAAGTCGGACCTGGTCGCCCGCGACGCCGAACTGCTGCGACAGGTCGCCGCGCGCAATCGCCTGCGCGTCCACATGACGGTCACCACGATGGACGCGGAACTGGCCCGCCTGTTGGAGCCGATGGCCCCCAGGCCGGACCTGCGCCTGCGGGCACTCAGTCTGCTGGCGCGCGCCGGAGTGGAGACCGGCGTGGCCGCCAGTCCCGTAATGCCGGGCATCAATGATAGCCTCGAATCGTTGGAGGCCATCGCGCAGGCCGCCCAGGCGGCTGGCGCCGGTCACCTCTGGGCGCAACCGGTCTTCCTCAAGCCCTGCGCCCTGGCGGTGTTTCTCCCGTTCCTCGACCAGAGCTGCCCGCATCTGTCGAGCGCCTACCGCCGACACTTTGAACGTCAGAGCCGCATCCATGGCGCCTACGAGCAGCGCCTCGCTGACACCGTGCACGCACTCCGCGACAAGTACGAATTGCACCGCGCGCCCCCGCTCCCCTGGGG
>JBBQLF010000785.1:0-1592 GCA_038327695.1 Bryobacterales bacterium | reverse complement strand
GCGATGTTGTCGCGCCGGAAGCCGTGGATTAAAAGGCGAGGCGCCAGCAGATCCAACTGGCGGGCAATGTCGGTCTGGACCATCGGCGTGGCCGTGGCCGTGAGTGCGATCACCGGAGCCGGGCGGAGGGCGGGCAGGTGCTGGCCGATGGTGCGGTAATCGGGCCGGAAATCGTGGCCCCATTGCGAGATGCAGTGGGCTTCGTCAATGGCGATCAGGCATGGCCGGCGCTTGGCCAGCATCTCCGGAAAGCCCTGGACGCGGAGCCGCTCCGGCGCGATGAAGAGGAAGTCCAGGCGCCCCTCCAGATAGGCGAAGCAGACGTCGCGCGAAGTGGCGCGGCTGCGGCCGGAGTGGATCCGGTCGGCGGCGAAGCCCAACGCGTTCATCTTCGCCACCTGGTCTTCCATCAGCGCGATGAGCGGGCTGATCACCAGCGTGGTTCCGCCGAGCGCGATGCCTGGCAACTGGTACCAGAGCGACTTGCCGGAGCCGGTGGGCATGACCAGCAGCACATCGTCGCCGCCGGCGAGGGCGTGACAGACCGCCTCCTGATTGGGGCGGAAGGTAGGGAAGCCGAAGCGATCCTTCAAAATGGTGTGCAGGCCGGCGGAGCTGAAGTCGGGCTGCGCCTCGGTACGCTTGCGCTCCACAATCGCCACCTGCCTTTCGGGTTCCGGCGCCGGCGCGACATGGCGCGACACGCTGCCCGCTTTGCCCACCACCTCTCGGACGTAATCCTCAATGCCCTTGAGGAAAGGCGCCAGTTGCGCCTCGCCGCGCTCGATGCGCTTGAGATAGGCCTCCCACTGGCCCGTCATCGCCGGGCTCTTGACCTCCGGATGGACCACTTCAATCAGGCGGATGCCCTTGCCGGTGGCTTCCAGGCTCTTGCCGCGCCGCTCCATGAAGGCGCGCTTGATGAGTACCTCAATGATCTGCGCGCGGGTGGCCGGCGTGCCGAGGCCGTTCTCCTTCATGGCGTCGGACAGTTCCTTGTCGTCCAGCGTCTTGCCCGCCGTTTCCATGGCCGTGAGCAACGTGCCTTCCGTGAAGCGCTTGGGCGGGCGGGTCTTCTTCTGGACGGCCTCCACATCGAGCACGCTCTGCGGCTGGCCCTGCTCCAGACCCGGCGGCAGGGCTTGGCCGCTCTCGGCGGAGTCGTCGTCACTGTCTTCGCCGGGCTTCTTCCTGACCTTCGGCGCCTTCTTGCCGCCGCCGATGTCAAGCACCTTCCAGCCTTCCTGCTGCACGGCCGTGCCGCTGGAGTGGAAGCGATCCTGTGTCTGCTCCGGGCCGCTGGTGACCAGAGTGGTCACCGACGTCACGGCCCAGACGTGCTCGTCGTGCCAGGCCGAAAGCAGACGGCGGCAGATCAGGTCGTAGATCTTCTGCTCCTCCGGCGTGGGCGAGGCGCTGGCCCGCGAAACACCGGTGGGGATGATGGCGTGGTGATCAGAGACCTTGGCGTCATCGACGAATCGCTTGCCCAACGGGCGCTCGCCCGGTCCGGGCGCGAGCCAACCGGCGTAAGCGCCCGAGATCGCAATCACGCTCTTGGGGAGGGTTTTTGCGACGGCCTGGGTCAAGTG
>JBBQLF010000784.1:0-1614 GCA_038327695.1 Bryobacterales bacterium | reverse complement strand
AGAGACTCATGGCTGGCGATGGTGTCCAGCAGCGCCCGCGTGATCCGGTTCGGATAGCAGTACAGGAACCGCACCCATTTTTTGTGCGGCGTCTCAATCCGCGCCAGCCGCCCGAGCAACTGCGCCAGCCCGTCCTTCATGCCCAGATCGTCGCCGTAGGCCGTCGTGTCCTGGCCGATCAGGTTGATCTCGCGGACGCCTTGCGCAAACAGCCGCTCCGCTTCGGCGATTACCGATTCAAATCGCCGGCTGCGGAAACTGCCGCGGTACTGCGGGATCACGCAAAACGTGCAGGGATGATCGCACCCTTCGTTGATCTTGATGTAGGCGAAGTGGCGCGGGGTGGCCAGCACGCGCGGTGTCAGGTCGTGGTAGAGATAGGGCGCCACCGGCGCAGTGGACTTCTCTCCGCCCTCGCAGAGCGTCACAATCTCGTCCAGTTCATTGGTGCCCAGCACCGCATCCACATCCGGAATGTCACGCCGGATCTCTTCGCGGAACCGCTCCACCAGGCAACCGGCCACAATCAGCCGTCGCGCCCGGCCCGTGCGCTTGAACTCCGCCATCTCCAGAATCGTGTCGACGGACTCCTGCTTGGCCGTATCGATGAAGCTGCACGTATTGACAACCAGGGCGTCGGCCTCTTCCGGCGAGGAAGTCAGCTCATGGCCGCGGGCGCTCAACTGCCCCATCATTACTTCGGTGTCCACAAGATTCTTGGGACAGCCCAGACTGACAAATCCGATTTTCAATGGTGGTTTCCAGGGCCCTGCTGGTATGAGCTTTCAGTTTATCACGCGGCTCTTTGAAGCCCAGCCCGGCAGGACTCTACTTCTGGACCACCGGCAGCGCCGAGATCGCCTCACCGTTCAGGCGCATCAGCGAAACGGAAACAGGGCCCGTCGCTGTCAGCGCCAGCCACCCGCGCTTGCCCGGAGTGCCCTCCAGGCCGGGCAGCAGGTTCACCGGCCCCGTCAGTACGTTCTTTGCGGCCAGCGGGACGGTGGCCGTGCCGATGGTGGCCCCTTCGGTGTCTCGTGCCGTGATTGTCAGCGTAACCTCTTCGCTGCCCAGGTTCACCACGGCAGCCTGCGTTGTGAAGTTGGTCTGGTCAAACATCATGACTGCTTCCTTCGATGAGGTGGTGGCCAGCGGCACTACGGTCTCGTGGACGCGGGACTCCACGGTCTGTCGAACCAGCCCGTAGGCCGTCACACCGTCTGGCAGTTTCACCTCCACCCAGCCGCGCGTCAGTGGGCCGCCGTCAGCCGCCTCGAACAGGCCCGTTCCTCTGGGGGCCAGCGAAAGCGTCTTGGTAGTGCCCGCCCCGGGCACGTCCAGCGGTTGCCCGTCGGCGCCCCGGAAAATCAGCGTGGCCTCGGCCGCCGTGTCGTTGGGATTGAGCAAATAGATAGCGGAGTACCATCCTCCGCCAAATGCGAACTGGGACAAGGAGTAGCTGGTGGGCGGCTTGCTGTCCGCCGCGCTGACGGTCAACGATGTGGTGTAGATGCTATCGCCGTTGTTGCTATTGTCGCCGTTGGCCGCATTGCCGGCGGCGTAGAACGTGACGGGGCCGAAACTGGCGGCCGGCGCGATCCACAGCATCTCCCA
>JBBQLF010000783.1:0-1614 GCA_038327695.1 Bryobacterales bacterium | reverse complement strand
ATGAGGGGCTCCTTTCAAGGTCTGGTGAATTCGTTCCAAACGATTCCGTGGGGGCTTTCGGGGACCGCGAGAGGGAGGCTTACACCTCGCCCTTGCTCTTGATCCCGGCCCGCGGATCTTGCAGGGCCGCGCCAAAGTCGTGGAATCCGCGCATTTGGATTCCGAGATAATTGAAATCGGCCTCGGCGGTTTCGATGGTCGGTGCTTCCTGGCCGTTGAGGAAGGCGATTTCAATCAGGGGCAGGTCGGCCGGGTCCGAGAGCAGATACCAGGCCTTGGCCGAATTGCCGGTGTAGCGGGCGTTGGCCAGGTAGCGGCTGACTTCCATGCGGTACTTGCCCTGGTGGGGGTTGGCGATGGGGTACTTGGTAGACGCGGTGGTGTCCCGAATCTCCACGCTCTTATAGAGCTGGGTGCCAATGGCCGAGAGCGCTGTGGGGACCAGCACAATGGCGGGCATCAGGCCGATGGGCTTGCCGTCGGAATCCACCTGGTCCATGAACGCGGCTTCCGCCTTGGTCAGGCCGTCGATGGTCAGGGCCGTGTCGACGCCGGCGAGGTAGTTCTTGTTGCCGGCAGTGAAGAACGCCGCGTTGTTCAGGAACAGCGTCCAGAACACGTCGTTGATCTTCAGGCCGCTGCCGCGCCCCAACTTCCGGGGCACCGTGGTGATCGCGCCCAGGTCATCGTTGATGATGTCCCGGCGATCCACACCCAACATGAGGCCGTAGGTGTCGGCGCGGTTGGTGTAGGTCTCGTTACCCAGCGTGCCGTGCTTGAGCTCGCCGCCCGGAGCCACCTGCTCGTATTGGTCCGTTCCAATGAGGCGGTACGACGTCACAGTTTTAAAGTCGTTGACGTTGCGGATGGCGCACACGTTCCGCCAGGTGCGCTCGACGCTGAAGAAGCCCTCGAGCAAAAACTTGTTGGCCACGTTACTCAAGATGTTGCCGATGTCGACGGTGGAGGCATCGGCGCGGATTTCCCCCGTGCTTTTGTTGGCGAAGGCGAACTGCATGACCGCCTTGGTGTCGCGGAAGTTCCGGCCCGTGTATCCGTTGGCCCACGCGGCTTCCATCAGCAATTCCTGGAGGCCCACGCTGCCGTGGAAGCGCCGGTCGGCGGCTTCCAGGGTCGGTGCGTCATAGAGCTTTTCCAGCCCGTTGAGCTTGGCGCTCTGGTAGCAGGCGGCTTCCAGCACCAGGCCGGTCACGCCCGGCTCGGACGAGCGGATATGCGTGGCCGGGGCGCTGGGGCGACCGGCGCGCAGAACCTCCAATTCGGTGCGCATCGCATCCCACCCCTCGGCGATGGCCTTGGCTTCGATGTCGGCATGCTTGCCGCTGCACGCCTTCCGCACGCCCGCAATCCGCGTGGCCTCGGCAGCGGCTTCAGCGCGCATCTGCTCGGCCGGGGATGGCGCGGGGGCCGGCGCAGCGGGGGCCGACGCCGTGATCGGCGCGGGGGCGGTGACCGCCGGGGCCGGGGTCGCGGGGGCGGATTCGGTCGGGGTCTTGGTCTCGTCCATGATCGTGTTCTCCTTGCTTTCTGCGGCATTGGCCGCGATCAGCGCCGACGTGGCGTCGTCCGCCCCCAGCGCCACAAAACTCACTT
>JBBQLF010000782.1:0-1617 GCA_038327695.1 Bryobacterales bacterium | reverse complement strand
CGGCCGAGCGCGCGAAGTAATCCGAATACGTGCTCTCGCTCTGAACCAGCGCCCCCCCCTGGCCGTTTGGGACCAGACGAGTGTCGACCGAGAACATCCGCCCGTCGCCCGTGTAGGCGCCCAGAATCGCCACCAGCTTCTCCGCGGCGCGGGTCCAGTAATGCAACTCCGGCAGGTCCGCATCGGGGATCACAAACACCAGGTCCGCGTCTGAGCCGAGGTCGAACTCCTGCATGCCCAGCCGTCCCAGGCCGATCACCATCATCTGCTGCGCCGGCCGGTAACCGGGTGCCGCCGGCGGACAGGCCTCCAGGGTCTGCTGCACGGCCAGGCGGTAGCAGGCGGCGATGGCCGCGTCCGCCAGTTGCGAGGTGCGTTCCAGCGTCTGAAAGATGGGCTGTTGCAGGCAGATGCTTTCGGCTTGAATGCGGAACATCTGCCGGAGAAAGTAGCGGCGCATCTCCATGACATCGTCCAGCAGCGGCAGAACCTCAACATAGGACGATGTGGAAACGCCGCGTGTCCGCATGGCCCGGATTTCGTCGAAATACTCCGGCTGCCGCATCAATTGCTCGGCGAAATACGGGCTATGGGCGAAGATGTCCAGCAGGTGGCCGCTCAGCAGGGCGTCTTCATTCAGCGCCGCCATCCAGTCGTCCCGCTGGATCAGCCGCTCCAGAAAGTGCTCAAACGCGCTCTGGGACCGGCCCAGCCGCACGCGCGAGACGGCCTGCGCCAGGCCGGGCGCCGCTTGCGCCAGATAACGGATCAGATTGCTGGCCGGCGCTTCCGGCGATGGTTCAGCGGCGCGAGGCAGCACCGCCGGGGAGACAGCCGCCGGGACCACTGAGACATGAAGCGGCAACTGAGCATGGATGACGCGGGCGTAGATTGCCTGTACGTGCGCCAGGTGCGCGTTCAGGGCGCTCATGAGCGCCTCGGGCGTGGACTGGCCGCCCAGAGAGCCGGGCGGCATGCGGCGGGCCACCAGGGCCAATTCTTCCAGTTTGTCCGGCAGTGCGTGGGTCTGCCGGTCGTCGGCGCATTGCAGGCGATGCTCCAGGTGGCGCAGAAACTGGTAGGCCGCCGAGAGCCGGGAGTACTCCGAATCCGACAGCAGGTCCTTGTCGCACAACCGGTTCAGCGCCAGCAGAGTGGCCGAGTTGCGTACCCACGTTTCGCGTCCGCCGTGCATCCTTTGCAGGCACTGCACCAGAAACTCGATGTCGCGGATGCCGCCCGGCGCCAGTTTCACGTCGATCACCGCCGGCTTCCGGCGCAGGTTCATCGTCTCGTTGATGCGCTCCCGCGTCATCGACATGGACTCGATGGCGGAGAAATCCGTGGAACTGGCATAAATTTTCGGCTGCACCCAATCGAGTAGCGCCCGGCCCGCGGCTGGTTCGCCGCCGGCCACGCGCGCCTTGATCAGCATCTGCAACTCCCAGTCCCGGGCCCTGGATTCGTAGTAGCGCCGCGCCGCCTCCAGCGACAGGCAAACTTCCCCGTTCCGCCCGTCGGGCCGCAGGCGCAAGTCCACGCGGTAAATCAGACCCTCCGCCGTGTAGGTACCCAGAAGCTCCGTCAATTGATTGGAGATCTTCTGGAAGAACTCCT
>JBBQLF010000781.1:0-1619 GCA_038327695.1 Bryobacterales bacterium | reverse complement strand
CTGTGCACGGAAACCGTATTCACGCTGAGCCCCAGCACGGCCGCGATCTCCTTATTGGACTTGCCCTGCACGATGTACTGCAGCACCTCCCGCTCGCGCTGGGTCAGCTTGTCGAAATCGCCCGGCGTCTCCTGCGCAGTCGGGATGGAGAGCCCCGGCGCCACCACCTTGCGGCCCGCCGCCACTTCCTTGATGGCGTACGGCAGATCCACCTCCAGTGCGTTCTTCAGCAGATAGCCGCGAGCCCCGGCGGCAAAGGCATTGCGAATGTAGGTGTCCTCGGAGTACATCGACAGGATCAGAATTCGCGTCTCCGGCAGTTGCTTCAGAATCTGGCTGGCCGCCTGAATTCCATCCAGCTCCGGCATCGCCAGATCCATCACGATCACCTGCGGCTTCAGCGCCAGCGCCGCTTCAATCGCCTGGGGGCCGTTGGCCGCTTCACCCACCACCTCAATCGACGGATCGTCCTCCAGCATGCGCCGGAATCCCTTGCGCACCAGGCTGTGATCGTCGGCCAGCAGGACCGTGATTTTCTGACTCATGCTTTCTCTCCCGCCTGCAGCGGCACACGCAGATTCACGCGCGTCCCGCCCTCCATCGGTCTTTCGAATTCAATGTGGCCGCCGAGCAGTTCCGCCCGCTCGCGCATGCCGATCATTCCGATGCCGCCCGTGCCGCGTTCGGCCGGCAGCCCCGGACCGTGGTCCTCAATCTCCAGATCCATCCGACCCGGCTCATACCGCACCCGCACCCACGCCTCCGGAGTCCTGGCATGGCGCACCACGTTATTCAGGCCCTCCTGAAGAATCCGGTAGACGTGAATGGCCACCTTCTCCCCGATCCACGGACCCACTCCGATTTTCTCATAGTGCACCGCGACCCCTGTCTGCTTCTCAAACTGCCGCAGATACCACTCAATGCTCTTTTCCAGCCCATAGTCGTCCAGAACCGGCGGATGTAGCATCTGCGACATCACGCGCACCCGTTCCAGCGTCTGGTTGGCGATCTGGCGGACCTCCCGCAAGTCCTCCCGCTCCGCCGATGGATCGGGCATCTTCTTCTCTACCCGCATCAGCATCATGCCCAGCGCCGTCAGAACCTGGCCAAACTCGTCGTGCAGCTCCCGCGCCAGAGTGCGAAATACGTCCTCCTGCACAGTGATGAGCTTGCCGGCCAGTTCCTTGCGCCGCTCCGAGAGCCGCGAGACCTGCGCGAACACGCGCCGGTCATGGCGGATCACCAGTGCGCCGGTGAGAATGATGGCCGCCAGCACGGCGGCGAAGAACAGGTACAGATTCCGCTCCACTTTGCCGTAGATGAGCTGGATCTCCTGCACCGCCGCCGCCTCGGCCTCATTGTTCTGCATCAGCAGGCGCGAGATCAACGTGGTCATGGTGGCGCGCTCCGCCTCCAGCCGCGTGCGGATCAGCGTCTTGGCCTGATTGATCCGGCCCTCGCCTGCCAGGACCCAAAGTTGCGACGTCTCGTCCCAGAAGCGCCGGAACGCGCCCTGCAACATCGAGCGTTGTGCGCTGGTCTGACCCGCCGGCATCAGACGTGCTTCGACGGCGAGGGCGTCTTCCAGGTCGCCTTTGATGCGGTCAAACTCCGGCTTG
>JBBQLF010000780.1:0-1627 GCA_038327695.1 Bryobacterales bacterium | reverse complement strand
TCTGCGTTGCGGACGCGATTTCCACCTACAGATGAAGATTAGCGCCACTGAGAACAATAACGCGATGTCGGCTACCGAGCCCCGCGGCAATACGATTCAGGATTCCGTCCAAGTCTGCAAATGGCTGGAGGCGGAGGGCGTGGACGCCATCCACGTCTCGGGCGGGAGTTTCTTCCCGCACCCGCGGAACCCGGCGGGCGATCTGCCGATCGCCGATTTTGTGCGGGTCTACGATTCCATGATTTCGAGCGGGCGGCGGAAGACGTTTCGCAATTTCCTGCTGCTGCGGAACGACCTGACGGGCAAGCTGTTTCACGATCTGTGGGTGAAGCAGCGGGGCCCGGTGATTGAGGGCTTGAACCTGGCGGACGCGGCCGCGATCCGGCAGGCCGTGCAGATTCCGGTGATCTGCACGGGCGGGTTCCAGACGGCCTCGGTGATCCGGGCGGCGCTGGCAGCGGGGCAGTGCGACGCCGTGAGCATGGCGCGCACGCTGATTGCCAACCCGACGCTGCCGCAGATGTTCGCGCAAGGGATGGATGTGGCGCCGGTGCCTTGCACTTACTGCAACAAGTGCCTGGTGAACGTGGTGGAGAACCCGCTGGGCTGCTACGACGAAACGCGCTACACGACGCGGGAGGCGATGGTGCGGGACATCTTGTCGGTGTTCGATCCGCCGCCGTTTGCCTGAGCGGCAACGATGGCCCGGTAGCACGGACCGGCGGCGCTACTTCTTGGGAGCCGGAATCGCGTCGCCCAGGTTCATGGAGGCGCCGCCTTCGCTGACGTAGTTGCGGTTCCAGGACGGGATCTCAATGGTGACGTCGCCGTCGCGGACAAAGTGCACTTGGCAGCCGAGGCGGGAACCGAGCTGGAGGTCGGCGGCGAGGTCGAGCTTGTCAGCTTCGTCATCGTCCATGTCACTCAGAAACTCGGCGCCGCTTTTGACGACGACATGGCAGGTTGTGCAGGCGCAGTTGCCGCCGCAGGCGTGCTCGATGTGAAAGCCGACATTGATGCCCACGTCGAGGAACGAGTTGGGCGTGCCATGTTGGTGATAGGACAGCTTTTCCAGGTCGAACTCGAAGGTCTCATTGGCTGGGAGGATGGTTACTTTGGCCACAATTGCTAGTATACCTCGATCTAGGACTAAAAGTGTCTGAGATTGGTGAATCTGGTCAGGCGCGGGCACCCGGCAGCCTGATGCAGAGTCAGGTGGCCATTTGAACCAGGCCGGCGCCATGCGCGCGCTTGAGGCAACCGGCGACCCACAGAAGAGTATCCAGTTGCGCCACCAGGTCTGCGTCCGGCGCAATGATTCCGGCCAGTTCATCGGGGGAGAGTGACGTGCGCGCGATCAGCCACAACAGGTGGTCCAATTCGCGCCCGATGCACAACTTTTCTCCGGTGTCCCGGTTGAGAACGTTCACTTCGTCGAGGTGGCCGTTCTGGCTCAGCCGGGTGAGCGCAGCGGAGCGGAAGCGGCGCGTGTCCAGTTGGCCGGCGGTGAGTTCCTGAACGCCGTCCAGGCCACTCAAGCGAGGGAGACCGAAATGGGTGAGATAGAGCGGAGCGTGGCGGCAGGGGAATTTCGGCTTCCGGTGCCAACTCCCAAGCATCGGCTTTG
>JBBQLF010000779.1:0-1664 GCA_038327695.1 Bryobacterales bacterium | reverse complement strand
TCTGCGCCGGCACCGGCAGACCGGCACGGCGGTCTTCGGCGCGCCGTTGGCGGGCGATCCGGTAGTACTGGGGCGCGCAGGTGGCCTTCAGTTCCATACCGGAATCGATGCTGCGATCATAGAACCAATTCAGGATTCGCTCGGCCTCGGCGCCATCCACAGATTGATCTTCGGCGATGGTCAGCCCGCAACCCACGGGCACCAGCAGGAAGAGGTGAAACGCGTCTACTTTCAAAGACTTGGCAAGTTCCATCATCTCCGGTAGCTGGTGCACGTTGTGCCGCGAGACGGTGGTGTTGATCTGCGTGGAAATGCCGAGTTCCTGCATGTGGCGCAGGCCCCGCACGGCCGCGTCGAAGGCGCCGTCGTGGCCGCGGAAAGCGTCGTGCGTGTGATGGTCGGCCCCATCCAGGCTGACGGAGACGCGGACGATGCCCGATTCGTGGATTCGCGCCGCCATGGTTTCGTCGACAAGTGTGCCATTGGTGGCAAGCGCCACGCGAAGTCCTTTGGATACAGCGTGTTTGGCGATATCGAAGACGTCCCGGCGCCACAGCGGCTCGCCTCCGCTGAGGACCAGGATCAGTGGGGCATATTCCGCAATCTGGTCCACGATCCCGAGGCACTCCTGCGTGGAAAGGTCCTCGGGGCTCATCAGTTCCGTGGCGCTGGCCCGGCAGTGGACGCAGCGCAGGTTGCATCCGGTGGTCAATTCCCAGAAAACCAACCTGGGGCGGTACGGAAAGCCGGCGGTGGGACTGCTCATACTATTCAGTATGCAATTCGGAGGCCAATGCGATCTGCTGCAAACAAAGGGAGCGCCCGCCGCCTCAGCCCCCTAGTGGGGCAAATCGCGCACACCCGTGGCGTAGGCCCGGGCGGGATTGTCCACAGTGAGGGCGCGGATCTCGCGCTGGTCAAATCCAGCGCTCTTGAGGCGGGGCAGGAAATCGGTGAACAGCGCCGTGTAGGCCTTCATCGGCCGCTTGCCGTTGGCCCGGAAGGTATTGCCGTCGTGGGGACAGCAGCGTCTGACTGAGCCGCCCGGCGCCTTGGAGGACGGGGCACAGGGCGGAGTGGCGGTCCAAGGTGTCAGCAGCCAAGCCGTCCAGGCTGATCCACGCGCCGGCCGAGGCGGCGGCCAGCACGGCAGCATCGTCGCTGCACTGGTTGGCGTGGATCCACACTAACGCCTGGGGCGCCACCCCTTCCGTGCGGAGAATCGCGAGCTGGTCTGAAATGGCGCCCGGATTGCCGCCGGTATGGACAGCCAGCGTCAGGCCACAGCGGCGGTGGGCGCGGGCGGCGGCCTGGACCAACTTGCGGTCGAGCGCGGAAAGCGGGCCTGAGTCCACGCCGAACTTAATGAACCCCGGCCGGAGGCCGGTGCCGGCGATGCCGCCAGACCACTCCGCCAGCCAGCGCGCGGCAATCTGGCCGGCGTCTTCGGACAGCGCGCTGGGTGCTTCGGCACTCGCGAGAAACGACCCACCTCTGCTCGCCAAAACTGACCCACTCAGGCCGCGGCCCCACAGGGCGTTTCGGCTGGCCGCGCCACGCGGCATTCGCCGTGGATGATAATGCCACACAAACTGGTTACAGGAAACAAGAGACTTACGCGCCAGCGGCGCGGATGATGTCGCCAGCCCCGCGCCACGCCACGT
>JBBQLF010000778.1:0-1686 GCA_038327695.1 Bryobacterales bacterium | reverse complement strand
GTGCTGGTGATCGCCTGCCCGTGTGCGATGGGGTTGGCGGTGCCGGCGGCCATCATGGTGGCGACTGGGCGGGCGGCGCGGATGGGCGTGCTGTTCCGCAATGGCGAGGCGATTGAGCGGCTGAGCCGCGTGGACACGGTGGTCTTTGACAAGACCGGCACGCTGACTGAAGGACGGCCCGAAGTGGCATCATTCGAAGCTGCCGAAGGGTTTGAGCCGGCGGCGGCGTTGACGCTGGCGGCCTCTGTGGAGCGTTGGAGCGAGCACCCGCTGGCGGAGGCCGTCGTGCGGTACAACACCTTGCCGCTCCAGGACGCCGAGGGGTTCCAGGCCCTGCCGGGCATGGGCGCGGAGGCGTTGATCGACGGGCGGAGGGTGGTCATCGGCAAGCGCGCCTTGCTGGAAGAGCGCGGCGTCGCTATCCCGGTGGAAGACCGGCATGCGTTGCTGGGACGAACCACGCTCTGGCTGGCGGTGGACGGCCAGTATGCAGGCCTGTTCGCCGTGGCGGACCGCGCGCGGCCATCGGCTGCTGAGGCGGTACGCCGGTTGAAGGAACTTGGCTTGCGCGTGTGGATGGTGACCGGCGACCAGGAGGCGACAGCGCGAGCCTTGGCGGCTGAGGTGGGGATTCAGGACGTCGTGGCCGGGGCTCTGCCGGCAGACAAGCTGGCGGTCCTGCGCCGCTTGCAGGCGGAGGGCCGGGTGGTGGCGATGGCGGGCGACGGGATCAACGACGCACCGGCCTTGGCCGCCGCGTCGGCCGGCATCGCGATGGCGTCAGGCAGTGACGTGGCGATGGCGGCGGCGGACGTGACCCTAATGCGGGGCGATCTGGACGCAATCCGCCAAGCCATCGTTTTGGCGCGGGCCACTGTCGGCACCATGCGCATGAACCTGTTCTGGGCGCTGGCTTACAACGTGGTTTCCATTCCCGCCGCCGCTCTGGGACTGCTCAGTCCGGTGCTGGCGGCAGCGGCGATGAGCCTGAGTTCAGTGAGCGTTCTGGCGAACAGCCTGAGGCTGGCGCGAACTCGGATCGACTGATTCCGGGACGGCAATCCGGACACCGGAAGGCTGGAAAACAGCAACCTCGCGCAGGTGGGGTTGCGGCGCCAGTAGCACGTAGACGGCGGCCGTTTGGCCCGGCTTCCAGCCGGTGACCGGCGGCATCACCCGGATGCCGCCGCCGACGGTGCGGTAGAACTCGAGGCTCTGGGCCAGGGGAGGCTCGGCCGCAATTGCCGTGTTGGGGTAGTGGGCCTCCAGATACGCGAACACTTGGCGGCTGTTGGCGTCGAATCTCCACTCGAGCGTGTGGCCGGGCGTCATGATCCACAGGCACAGGGCGGCGGCGCCGGCCAGCGGCAGGGCGCTCCAGCGCCAGCGCGCACAGGCGTGTCCGGCGACGAGGATCGCCAGTGGGATGAGGTAGCAGCCTGTCCGGCTGTGCGGCCAGGGTACGTCTTTGAGCAGGTTGAGGGCGGCCAGGGCGGCAAAGACCAGGGCGAGCGAGAGGGTCAGGCGGCCGCGTTCGAACCCGGTGGCGGCGAGCACAAAGACCAGGGTGAGCGGGTAAAGAAAGATGGTCTGGAGGCTGGCGAGAAGCGTCGGCGTGCCGAAGTAGAAGTTGCCGGCCGTGGCGTGGCTCATCGGAAGGGCCATCAGGATCAGGGCCGCTACCGC
>JBBQLF010000777.1:0-1722 GCA_038327695.1 Bryobacterales bacterium | reverse complement strand
GCATTCTTCGGGTAGTAGCCAATCAGGTACTGGGTGCGCAGGTCTCGCAGGATCTGCTGGAAGGCTTCGTCGAGCGGGGCGCCGTGGGTGGGGAAGAAGATCTTGCCGCCCGTCCATTGCGTGAGCGTAGTGAGGGCGTTTTCCCCGCGCATGTTGCGGCCCGCGTCTCCGGCGATGGGCACCAGCAGCACGGCGTAGAGCACGGCATTGGCGCGGTGCAGCGCCTCCAGGGCCTTCTCAAAACGCACCTTGCTGATGGTGTCTCCACCGTCACTGACGACGACGGCCACGCGGCGTCCGGGGCGGTGTTCCAAGTCGTCGCCGGCCAGATAAATGGCATCGTAGAGCGCCGTTGCGCCCTCACTCTTCAGGCGGCCCAGGGCGCTGTCGAGCTTGTCCATCTTGCGCGTGAAGTTGGCCTCCATCGTCACCTGGTAGTTAAAGCTGTACAGACCGAGAGCATCTTCGGGATTGCCTTCGCGGACGAGGGCTTTCATGAACTTGCGAACCGCGCCTAGTTCATAGCGCTTCTCCCGCTCGGTGCTCCGGCTGGTGTCCACGAGCATGGCGATGGACAGCGGCTGGGAGGTATTGCGCTCAAATAGCGCGAGCTCCTGCGCCTCGCCGTTGTCTGTGATCGTGAACTCCTCCTGATTGAGACCGCTGACGAGCTGGCCCTGGGCGTTCTTCACAGTGGCGAGCATGCGCACCAGCCGCACATCCACGCGGAACGTGGGCTCCTGGGCGGCGCCAGCCAGCGCGGCGGTGGAGGCGATTGCGGTGGAGGCGATCAGTGACCGGCGACTGATGAGTCCCACTCGCCCTCCACCCAGACTTCGCCGTCCTCGAAGTATTCCTTTTTCCAGATCGGGACCCGTTTTTTCAGAAGGTTGATTCCGTCCAGGGCGGCGTCGAAGGCCGGGCGCCGGTGCGCCGCGGTGACCACGATGACGACACTGGCCTCGCCGATCTCCATGCGGCCGAGACGATGGACCATGGCAATCCGGCCGATGTCATGAGCGGCGGAAAGCTCGCGGCCGATGTCCGCCATAACCGCGACGGCCATCGGCTCATAGCATTCGTAGTCCAGGAATCGAGTGCGCCGGCCCGCCGAGTTGTTCCGGACCACTCCCTCGAACACCACGACGCCGCCGTCTTCGGGCGACAGGATGCGGTTGCGGAGCGCGGCCACGTCAATGCCGGCGCGCGTGAGAGCGAAGAAGTTGCCCCCAGGCTCTTCGGCAACGTGAGTCCAGGGGCCGGCGCCGCCGCTGACCGGCGGGAGAAAGGCCACCTCCGCGTTGTCGATGACGGGCTCGCCGCGCTGGCTGAAGGCATGGTTCTGGGCCAGAACGATGCTACGGCTCAGTTGCTGGAGGCGCGGGGTCAGGCGGGCGTAATGGTCGAAAACGTCGGCCAGCGTGGAGCCGTCCGGGACGTCGAGTTGGTCCTCACTCCGGCCGGTGATCTCTTTCAACATTCCGAAGAACAGAACTCGTATCGTCACGCTAAGGGTCATGGTAGCAGACGGGCGCGTGGCGGCCGGATTCCGGATGGCCATCGCTAACACCTGGGTGGTGTGCAGGCCTTGGAGTGTCCAACGAAATGACAAAAAGCCGGCCCCCGAAATGGGGACCGGCTTCTTTGTTGCGGAAGTGGGAGTCGCTGGTGGGACGGTTAGTCCACCCATGTTTCAAACGGCGCCTTGGGCATCTTGGGGCC
>JBBQLF010000776.1:0-1751 GCA_038327695.1 Bryobacterales bacterium | reverse complement strand
TCGCCCCTATGACGGACAACCGCGAACTCCACCGCGTGAACCTGCCGCTGCCTGCGCCCCCGCCCGGTGTGAGCAACGCCACTGGCGCCATCGAATCCTTGTTCGGCCCGGGTCCGCTCGCCTTGGCACCCTGGTCGCCCCTCTTGGTGGCGGTCAGATTCAACGTCTCTCTCACTGTCCTGCCGGGTGCGCGGCCCTTCAACATTGCCCTGAAAGGTCCCGCTGAAGGGGTGACCGTAAAGGTGGATCCCCAGGCTGGCACCTGGACGGCCGCTGCCACCGTGCCCACGGCGGCCACGTGCGCCGGCGACTTCAGCAGCGCCAGCCTGACCACCTGGGACTTCACTTCCGGCGCCCCCTTCGTCGCCAATATCGTCCCGGCCAACCAATTTCCGCCCTATTACTTCACGGCGCTCGAATACTTGCCCATGCCCAACATGTCGTCGCCCGGCCAAGCCGTCGCACTCGCGCACTCTGCCGGCGTCATCCCGGCGAGCGGCGTTCTCGCACTCGAGTTCGCAACCGCTGGCTGGGTTCCTTTCGGCACCACCGCCAGTGAACGCGCCGCTGGAACCTACTCCGCGGTTTTCACCTTGTCCGCCGCTGACACGCAGGTAGCCCGAGCAAGCTTTGACTTGCCCGTCACGCCCTAGACGGCGCCGGATCACCTACTGAGAATCATCGCCCGCCGGTCGCACTCCGCCCGGTCCTCTCTACCAACCTGCCGGCTGGCGCTGTATTCCTCGTAGCTGATCTCATGCGCCATTCTGCGGTTCACCAGAGCCTGCGAAGCCCGCCGTAACGTTTGGCTCCACATCCGGTTTTCGTTCCGCAGGCGGATGACCTCGGCTTCAGACATCCGTGATATTTCATCTGTGCTGATTGCCATCAATGTCCTTATCGGCAGAATCGTCTCAGGACATCACAGCGGCGCAGCACCCGGGGCCCTACCGCAGCGGCGAGTACGCCGCCGCCTTGTACAGCGCGATCTGGCTGACGCTGGAAATCTGCCCGTGCCTGGCGATGGACTCCGCCCGCACCTTCACCCACTCGGGATCGGCGCCAAACGCCGCCCACGCCTTCTCCCGGGCGGCCAGATCGGCAAACGGCGTCAGGTACACCAGGTTCGGCTTCTGCAGCCCGATCAGCGTGGAGCTGTACAGCACCGGATGGATGCCGCAGCGGTGGAAGATCCGGATCTCCGGCCCGGCGAATCGCTCGTGGAGTGCCACCAGTTGCCGCTCGGTGGGCGAGTGGTACACGCGCAGCTCAAACACCCGCGCCGCCGCGCCCGCCGGCGCAGCAGCACTCTCCAGCGGTGGCGCGTACGCCGTCGCCTCCAGCAGAGATTCCGAGTAGCTCTCGTACGGAGCCTCGTCGCCCGCCTCCCACTGCGCTAGCGCCGCCCGGCACTTTCCGTCCAACGCCAGCCTGGCTCGCGCCTCTCTCATCTCCTCCAGCGAGGAAAACGCCGTCACCGCCGCCACCTGCGGCATGTGCGGCGCCACCAGCGCCTCCAGCACAATGCGCGGCCCCGGCACCTTCAACCGCGCCGCCGCTTCCATCCGGCCGGACTGCAGAAACGCCGCCAGCCGCGCGCCCTGCGTGCCGTTTTTCAGGAAATACTGCTCCAGAAGATAGAGGCCCGGCGCTTTCGGCGCGGCTGCGGATGTGGTCATGGCGGTTGCCCCCATCAGTTCAATGAACGATCTGCGTTGCATATCTCCTCCTGGCTCTGACAGGCTATCAGA
>JBBQLF010000775.1:0-1758 GCA_038327695.1 Bryobacterales bacterium | reverse complement strand
GGGTTCGAATCCCTGTGGGCCCACCAGTTCACTTTTGCCTCACCGGCATGATGTTTACGTCGGCGGCAGCGTGACCACGGTGAACCGGAAATTTCCGCTGGAGCGCCCAACCGGGCACGAGCGGCATCAACTGCAACCGCGGAAGGTTCGCCGGTCGGCTTCAGTTCCAATAACCCTCGTAGAACCGAAAGGCCCCGGCCTCGGGTTCCCAACGCGGATTGACCCACGCGGCACCGGATGAAGGCGGCATTTCCCAGTGGCCGGCCATCCATGCATAGCGGTTGTTCTGCCACGTCCAATATCCGGCGATCCAGACATGCTGCGTTGACGGCTGCGGCGGCACCGCCTCGGGCTGGGGCGCGGGCGGGGCCTGGACCACGATGTAGCTGTTCACGGTAGCCGGAACGGCGGCAGTCGCGTAGACTTGCTGCGGCTGCGTGACAATCACCTGCTGCGGCTGCGTAACGACAACCGGCTGCGGGGCGGGCGCCACGCCCAGCGCGGCAGTCGGCGGTGGCGGCGGGGGCGCGGTGACGAGATGCGATGCGGGCTCCGTAGCGCAGCCGCCGAGAAGGCCGAGTGCGCCACAGATTGCGAACAGAGAGGAATATTTTTGAGTGCTCATGGGAGGAGAAGAAACAGGTGGATGATTTTGATTTCCGGATCAGGCCTTGAAGACCTCGTTGACGGCGCGCTCAATGTCCTCGCGAGTGTGGCCGACGCGCTTCTGGATGCGCCCGATGAGTTCGTCCTCGCGGCCTTTTTGGTAGGCGAGGTCGTCGTCGGTGAGCTGGCCGTATTTCTGTTTCAGCTTTCCTTTGGCGACATTCCAGTCGCCCTTGAGGGTGATGGTATTCATGGATGGATGCGGGTGGAGGTTTGCTGGTTTCTGTTGGGTTCCGCCGAAGCGGAATGGAGAGGGGAGATGGGCGCGGCGCGAGTTAGCGATGGCCTGCGGCGAGATCGTCTTTCATGGTAAGCGTGATGATTTCCTTCGTGAGATTTACGCGCAGCACATTGTCATCGGCGTCGGCTTTTCCAAAGGCGTGGACTCCCCGCCGTCGATCGCGCCGAGTTTCCGTCCGTAGAACCTTTCGATATCCATATCTTGGAGCACGCCGGATCATAGCCTTAAAAAGGAGAAACCGGTATGGGGTATAACCCGATAATCGAGGGTCGTGAAACCGAACGGACCGGAGCCACCGGAATCACCGAACGGAGGCGGCCGATGGCTGCGACTTTGCGGTTACGCCATGCACCGGAGATCGAGTGCGCAATCCCACGAGGCGCCGTCCATCCGTTTTTTGACGGAATTCACCTTTGGAAGCCTCGACCTCAGCCTCCCCCGCCCTGCTACTTCACAAATGGCCTGAGAAAGGGGCAAGCCTTGGGTTAAACAGATCAGCGAGGGACACTGCGCCGAGCGCGGCATGAAGCGCAGACCTGCTGTCAGGCGATACTGCCGCCCGGCAACATCCAAGCTGTTCTCACCCGCCGCGGTGTCGAACCTGCGAAAGCAAGTTTTGCCGCCAGATGCGGCGTCTTTAATTCACTTTTTCGCCGCCCAGCTCTTGTAATGCGCCACCAGGCTGGCGAGCACGGCTTGTTGCTCGGCCGTCGGCTTCACGTCCGCCGCCATGGTCTGCAGTTTGCCAACGACGCCGGCAAAATTGCCGCCCTTGATCATCGCCACGGAGTCGGTGAGCAATCCCCGGACCGCCGGCATGCCGGAAAAATTGCGCTGCAACACATAGGCAT
>JBBQLF010000774.1:0-1761 GCA_038327695.1 Bryobacterales bacterium | reverse complement strand
GATCAGAACGCCCGCCACGAGCCCCTTGGCCAGCAGCGCCAGGCCGAAGCAGACGCCGCAGCCGGCCCAGGCCCGCCGCGAACCGGTTTCGAGGGCGAGCACGCCCAGCAAGAGACAGGCGTTGAAGGTGGCCGCCAGGGGCAAATCGGTAACACCGATCTGGCTGTAGGCGCTCCAGCCGGCCGTCGTCGCCAGCACCAGCGTGGCGAACCAAGCGATGCGCTCGCCATCGAGACGGCGCAGGATGAGCCACTGCAAGACCAGATAGAAGAGGCTCAGCAGGGCGACGGGGACGCGCGGCGAGAGGTGATCTCCGAGGCCGGCCTGGTGCGCCAGGGCCGTCAGCCAGTAGAGCAGCGGGGGTTTCTCAAACCAGGCATCGCCCCACAGGCGCGGCGTGACCCAGTCACCGGAGCGGGCCATTTCGCGGCCGATGGCGGCGTAGCGAGGCTCGTCCGGACCAAGCAATCCGACGTCGCCTAACGCCCACAAGTAGGCCGCACCCAGGGAGGCGGCGAGGAGCAGGACCAGGAGTGCGGAAATAAACCGGGCGCGGGCCAGGGACACTCACCAGTATAATGGCGAGCATGGTCCGATCTCCCGCGATTCTCTTCCTGCTGGCCGCGGCGGCCATTCCGCTGGCAGCCGATGTGACGCACTGCGCCTGCGATACAACCCGGCCAGAGACCATGAAAGCCCGCGAGTGCAGCCTCTGCGTCGAGGCGGAGAAGCACCCGGCCGGCGTCCCGTACTTCGTGCTGAAAGACGTCAACCCGCGCAAGCCTGGCCGCTGGCTGGCGCTCCCGCAAGCCCACACGCCGGGTCCGCACGGCTTACACCTGTTGCCGAAAGAGGCCCGCACACAACTGTGGCGCTTCGCGATCCAGCAAGCGGCTGAGCGATTTGGCGAGGATTGGGCCCTGGCCTATAACGGCCAGCTCATGCGCACGCAATGCCACCTGCACCTTCATATGGGCCGTTGGATCAAGGCCGCCGACACGGCCAAGTTCAAGCGCGTCAGGCGCGTGGAGGACTTCCCCGCCCCGGCCGGCACCGGCATACTGATCCGCCCGGTGAAAGGCGGATTCCTGGTTTTGACCGGCGAACAGATAATGGAAACGGCCCTGGTCCGATAATGGAACCCCGGTAAGGAAGCAACAATGAACCTCGTGGAGATTCAGGAACTGCCATCGGCGGCAAACGCGGCGATCCGCCTGCATGCGGGCGACAATGTCGCCATAGCGAGAATGAGCCTGCCCGCCGGGCAACGGGTGGTGGTGCCGGGCGCGGAGGTCACGCTGCGAGAGCCGGTTCCGGCGGGGCACAAGCTCGCCCTGGCGCCGATCGCCGCCGGAGCGGCACTGATCCGCTACGGCCAGGTGATCGGCCTGGCGCGCTGCGCCATCGAGCCGGGCGTGCACGTCCACACGCACAATGTGGGCTTTGAGGAGGGTCAGCGCGCCTACGAGTTTCCAGACCACGAGACGCCATTGCCCGGCCCCCCGGCCGGCATGCCCACCTTCCGCGGTTACGCGCGGGCCGATGGCCGGGCCGGCACGCGAAATTACATCGCCGTGGTGGCGGCATCGAACTGCGCGGCGCACACCTGCGAATTGATCGCGCGCAGCTACGTGGGCCAGACGCTGCCACCCAATGTGGACGGTGTGGTGGCGTTCCCGCACGGCGAAGGGTGCGGCCACTCCATCGGGCCCGACACCGAGCAACTCCACCGCACGCTCTGGGGCATGCTGGACCACCCCA
>JBBQLF010000773.1:0-1782 GCA_038327695.1 Bryobacterales bacterium | reverse complement strand
GTGGCCGGCATCTGCCGCCAGGATCAGACCGAGACGAAAAACCCCGAGCTGCAGCGATTGCTCACCGGGGAGGTCAACGCGGCCGTGCGCGGGTTCATCCGCGGCGGCGCCGGTGAAGTGGTCGTGTGGGACGGACACAGTAACTCCAGCACGCTCTCGGTTCTGACGGTGGACGGGGCGGCCAAGCTGGTGATGGGCGCGCTCGGCCCGAAGATGCTGCTGGATCGCGGCTTCGATGCCGTGGCCTTTCTCGGCCAGCACGCGCGCGCCGGCCGCGAACGCGCGGTGATGGCACACAGCTACAGCTCCCTGGGCATTCAACGGCTGACCATGAACGGCAAGGAGGTGGGCGAGATTGAGACCCGCTCCGCGCTGGCTGGCGCGTTCGGCATCCCGGTGATCTTCCTCAGCGGTGACCAGGCGGCGGCCGACGATCTGCTGGCCATCGTCAACAACGCCGAGGTTGCGGTGGTGAAGGAGGGCCTCGGCTACTATTCGTGCATCTCGCTTCCGGCTGCCCAGGCGGCGGCGCTGATCGAGAACAAGGCTGCCGAAGCCATGCGCAAGCTGGCCACCATCAAGCCCTACCGCATGGATGGTCCGGTCGAGATCATCACCGAGTACTCCACCCGCAGCACGCCGTCGCCCGAATCCGCTCTGCCCGCCGGCGTGGATCGCACCGGCCCGCGCACCATCCGCATCCGCGGCGCCAATTTCATGGAAGCCTGGACCCGCTGGAGCAGCCGCTAACCGTAGTACACTCGTCCAATGCGCATCCGCTGGGTTCGGGTTGCTTCCGCTATCGGTGTCGCCACACTCGGCGGCTTCCTCCTCTCCTCCCAACAACCACCGCCGCCCTCCGGCTTCCGGGAGCGCGCCGCGCGCATGTCCGCCGGCGCTGAGAAGCGCGGTCTGGCCGAGCCCTTCCGCGGCATCACCACCAACGGCACGCCCCTCGCCGGCCTGTTCGCCATCCGCTCCAGCGGCGTCTCCACTGAGCCCGTCCGGCGCGCTGCCGGCGTCTGGCTGGCTTCCCTCTCGGCCCCACAACGCGACAAGACTATGTTCCCCGTCGACGACGATGAGTGGCGCAAATGGATGAACCAGCACTTCTACGTCCGCCAGGGCGTCTCCTTCCTGGAGATGTCTGAGCCCCAGCGGGAAGCCGCCATCGGGCTCCTGCGCGCCTCACTGAGCGCCAAGGGCCTCAAGCTCACACGCGATATCATGCGCCTGAATCACACTCTCGGCGAGTTGAACAAGAACGATTTTGAGCAGTACGGCGAGTGGCTCTACTGGATCACCATCATGGGCAAGCCCTCCGCTACCGAACCCTGGGGCTGGCAGTTGGATGGCCACCACGTCATCATCAACTACTTTGTCCTCGGTGATCAGGTGGTGATGACGCCAGTCTTCACCGGATCCGAACCCGCCATTGCCACCAGCGGCAAGTACAAGGGCACCACCATACTCCAGGACGAGCAGAACGCAGGCCGCGCCTTCTTCCTCGGTCTCAGCCCCGAGCACCGCGCCAGCGCCCTGCTGCGGCTGTCGAAAACCGGCAATGATAACGTCGGTGAGGCCTTCAAGGATAACGTCGTGGTCGACTACGCCGGCGTGCGCGCCTCAGACCTCCAGCCGGCCCAGAAGAAGCAACTGCTGGATCTGATCAACGAATACGTCCGCAACATGGACGACGGCCACGCCAGGGTAAAGATGGCCGAGGTCGCCAGCCATCTGGATGAGACCCGGTTCGCCTGGATCGGCGGCTCAGAGCCCGGC
>JBBQLF010000772.1:0-1793 GCA_038327695.1 Bryobacterales bacterium | reverse complement strand
CGGCCCGGAAGGGCAAGCGACTCAGGCCGCGATGAGGCCGTTCACGCCTGAGTTCGCGAGCCCGGAACAGTTAGAGGGTGCGGCGCTCACCACGTCCACCGATATCTATTCCATGGGTGTGGTGTTGTACACGCTGCTCGCCGGCACGCATCCGTTTGAAGGGCTGCGTCAACAGCCTGTGGCGCTGCTGCGGGCCACCTGCGCGGTGACGCCGGAGCTGCCAAGCCAACGCGCGAAGTCGGCTGCACTGCGCGGCGATCTGGATGCCATTGTAATGAACGCGCTGCGCAAGGAGCCGGAGGCGCGATACGCGACCGCAGCTCAGTTCGCCGCCGATCTGCGATGCTGGCTGGAACAGAGGCCTGTGCTCGCCCATGCCGGGTCACGCCGCTACAAGGCGTGGAAGTTCATCCAGCGCCACAGGGCTCAAGTGAGTGTGGCGGCGCTGCTGGCACTGGTGCTGGCCGGCGGCGCGGCGGGCACGGTGTGGCAATACTACCGTGCCACGCAGTCTCGAGTGACGGCCGACGCCCGTTTTCGCGACCTTCGCAAGATGACGCAGGTTCTGATGCTGGACTTCTACGAATCGGTCCAGAAGTTGCCCGGGGCGATGCCCGCGCAGACGACGCTGGTGGGCTGGTCGCTGAAGAGTCTGGACCAATTGGCGAGGCAAGGAGGAGATGATCCCTCTTTGCAGGTGGACCTGGCCGAAGGGTATCTGAAACTGGCGGATTTGCAGGCGAACCCATACGAGAACAACCTCGGGCGGCATCAGGAGGCGCTGGCCACGGGGATGAAAGGGCTGGAGGTGGTGCGAGCGGCAAGAAACCGGTATCCGGAGGATCAGAAACTTGCGATGACAGAAGCGAAACTACTGTCTTCGCGGGGCGTGATTCTGTTATCGGCCGGGCAGGCGCAAGCGGCGAGAACGGAAACCGGGCGGGCGCTGGCGATGGTGGACTCGCTGGCGGCGAATTTTCCGGGAGACTGGGCGGTTCAGATGGAAGCCTGCTCCCAGCACGAGGTCTATGCTGACCTGCTGGGTGGCCTGATGGAGGATGCGCGGGAGCCCGCTGCGGCGCGGGAGGAGTTGAGGAAAGCCCGAATGTACGCGCAAAGGGCGATCCTCGCTGACGGGACCCAGATCCGGCCGCAACGAGCGCTCGGCGTACTCAACATGAAAGAGGGCGATCAACTCGCCGGCCTGGATCCATCACTGGGGCTGCCGTACTTTGAAGCAGCCCGGAAACAGTTTGCCGCCTTGCCGGAAAAAGTCAAGGCGGAGCGGCCGACCCGGCGAATTGTCGGCTCGCTCGGACGGCGGGAAGCTTGGGCACTGGCCAATCTAGGCCGTTGGGACGAAGCAATCGCAGCCACAATGCGAGCGGTAGAAGTGAACGAATTCGTGGCTGGCCTGGAACCGTCCAACCAGCGGGCACAGTGGGATCTGGCGACGACATACAAATCGTTGGCTGAAATCTATGAATGGCGCGGGTGGAAGCGCGAGTCGATTGAGAACTTCGCGAGGGTGATCCGGCTCCTGGAGAAACTGGTGGCCGATGGGGCGCCCCCTCTGATGAGCCGGGCGCTGAGCGAGAGCTATTTGCGAATGGGGTCTCAGCAATGGGATCTGGGACGGCATGCGGAAGGACGCGCCAATTCGACGCGCGGGCTGCGAATGATGCTGGACGGGTTGCGTTTGGCGGACGTTCCCCGGCCGGCTGTGGAGCAGGCCGCCGACGCTCTCATGATTGTAAGACCGGATGATTTGCGCGACTATCCCCGGGCACTCC
>JBBQLF010000771.1:0-1824 GCA_038327695.1 Bryobacterales bacterium | reverse complement strand
TGGCTGGTGTACCTCGGCGGCGGCTATGGCGTGTACTACTACAGCAACACGGCCTGGGACGTGGTGAAGCCGGATCCGGAGCCGCCCGGCATGAAGCGGTTCCAGTTGTTGAAGGAGACGCTCTCCGCGTTGCCGTACTGGCGCATGGCGCCGCGCAACGAACTCGCCGTGGGCGGCCCGTGCCTGGCGCTGCCAGGCGAAGCTTACGCCGTATACGTGGAGAAGGGTTCGGTGACCATCAACCTGATGGGCCTCGACTCGCCGGAGAAGGCGCGTGCCGAATGGGTTAATACGTGGACCGGCCAGCGCGAGCCGGTCAAGCTGGGCGCGGCACCGGTGCAACGCCAACTCCCCAAGCCCAAAGCGTTCGGCGAAGCGCCGGCGCTGTTGTGGATCAGGCCATGACCGAAGCTCAACGGAAAACCGCCGGCGAACTTGCCGCTTGCGCGCGCTCGCTCTTCCAACGCGGATACAGCTTCGGCACGGCTGGAAACCTCAGCGCCAAGGTGGGCGAAGTGATCCTGGTCTCGCCCACCAATTCTTCGTTTGAAGACCTTTACGAAGACTCTTTCGCCCTGATCGATCCGGACGGCACGCATCGCCAGGGGCCTGTCCCAAGCAAGGAGACCCATTTCCACCTTGCCCTGTACCAGGCGCGGCCGGATGCCTGCGCTGTGGTCCACCTCCACTCCACCTACGCGACGGCCGTCGCGTGCCTTCCGTTCGATGGTACCGGCGGCATTCTCCCGATCTACACGCCCTACTTCGCCATGCGGATCCCCTGTCTCCCGGTGGTGCCCTACTTGCCGCCGGGCCATCCGGAACTCGCCCGTCATGTGCGGGAGGCTGCGCTACGCTCGCCCGCACTCCTGCTCAAGAACCACGGACCCGTCACGGCCGGCCGCACGATTCGCGAAGCCTCCGCGCTGGCCGAGGAACTGGAAGAACAGGCGCGCCTGTATTTCCTGCTGGGCGAGCGCGGCGAGCGCCTAACCGGGGAACAACTCGCACTGCTGCGCGGCGGGAGCGGGCGATGAACCACTCGCTCCTGTTCGCCGCCGTGGCCGATGACGATACCGGCGCCTCCGATCTCGCCGGCATGCTGGCCGATCAGGGGGTGCGCGCACTACTCGTGCTCGATGATGCTTTCCTTGAAGAGAGCCACCCGCGGCTGGCTCAAGCACAGGCTGTCGTGCTTGCCACCGCTACGCGCGCCCTGCCGCGTCAGCAGGCCTTCGACTCGACGGCCAGGGCCGTGCGTCGCGCCGCCGCGCTTGGTCCACGAACGATCCAGATCAAGTACTGCAGCACGTTCGACTCCACCCCCGAGGGCAACATAGGCCCCTCTCTCGACTCGGCCATGGACGCCCTCGGCGAGAGCTTCACCATCGCGGTGCCCGCGCTTCCCGTCAACGGCCGCACCACCTACTGCGGATATCACTTCGTCAAGGGCCAGTTGCTCTCCGACTCGCCGATGCGCCGCCATCCGCTCAACCCCATGACCACCGCCAATCTGGTGGACCACCTGCAGCGGCAGACGGCCCGGCGGGTGGGGCTCACGCCTTGCTCCGTGGTCGCCGCCGGCGCCGGGTCCATCCTCGCGCAATGGGCGGAGCTGCGCGCCTCCGGGACCGGAATCGCGATTGTCGACTGCATCGACGGCGCGCATGCTGCAGCGATCGCGGAGGCAGCCTGCGAACTGAAGCTGGTCACCGGCAGTTCGGTATTCGGCACCTACCTGCCGCCTATCTGGCGCAGTCGCGGCTGGTTGGACGCGCCTGGCGCCGAGCTTTGGGATGGGCTGGAAATCCGTACCGGCAGAGG
>JBBQLF010000770.1:0-1831 GCA_038327695.1 Bryobacterales bacterium | reverse complement strand
GGTGTGATGCGCCGGCCGGTGTCTGAACCGGGCCGCAACCTGCCGGCGCCGGTCAGTGAGTTCGATGGGCGGGTCGGGTCCAGAGTCCTGCCGGAATGGATGGGATTGATCGACGATCCGGCGCTGACCGAATACCGGAAGCGCCCGCTGGCCGGGCACTATCGCGCGGATTTGGAAGGGGTCTTCCCGGAACCGCTGCAACTGGTGGACAAGGGCGTGCTGAAGGCGCTGCTGACAACGCGCCAGCCGGTGAAGGGGATGACGGCCTCCAACGGGCGCGCGCGGTTGTACGGTAACTTTGGCGTGAAGTCCGCCCGCATCTCCAACCTGCTGGTCCGTGCGGCCAAGACCGAGCCGGAAGCACAGCTCAAGACGCGGCTGATCGATTTGATCAAACAGCAGGGCAAGAGCTGGGGCCTGCTGGTGCGGAAGATGGACTTCCCTTCGGCGGGCAGCGTGGATGAACTGCGCCGGATCATGGCGCGCGGGGGACGCTCCGGCGGCGGACGGCCCGTTTCCACGCCGATTCTGGCTTACAAGGTGTTCCCGGACGGCCGTGAGGAATTGGTGCGCGGGATGAACTTCCGGTCTATGTCTACACGCCCATTTCGGGACATCGTGGCGGCGGGCGATCAGGAACACTCGTTCAATTTCATCGATAACGGCGCGCCGTTGTCGCTGATGGGCGCCGGCAATTTCATCGTCGGCTGCTCGGTGGTGGCGCCGGCTGTGCTGTTTGAGGATCTGGAACTGGAGCCGGGCAACGAAGACCGGCCGAAGCTGCCGGTGGTGCCGCCGCCGCCGTTCGGCCAGTAGTACGGAGTTCTGCCCATGAAACTCGGCCTTGGCCTCTACCGCCACATGCTCACGGCGGACAATTTCCGCTTTGCCAGGCAGGCCGGGGCGACGCACATCGTGGCCCACTGGACGGACTACTTCCACGACTCGCCCAACATTCCCGAATCAGACGAGACCCGCTGCTGGGGCATCAGCGATAATCGTGACCGGCTTTGGAGCTATGAGGAACTGGCCGCGCTGAAGAAGTCAGTCAACGACGAAGGCCTGGAACTGGCGGCGATCGAGAACTTCGATCCCTCCCACTGGTACGACATACTGCTGGACGGGCCGCGGAAACAGGAGCAGATCGCCAACATCCAGGCGACCATCCGCAACATCGGCCGGGCCGGCATCCCGGTGATGGGCTATAACTTTTCGATCGCCGGCGTCTGGGGGCACGTGACCGGGCGATGGGCGCGGGGCGGCGCCGAGACAGTGGGATTCCTGGGGCCGGATGGCCCGGCGGAGCGGCCGATTCCCAACGGCCAGGTGTGGAACATGATCTACGATCCGGACGCCGCGCCTGGCACCGTGGGCACCGTGACCAGCGAGCAGTTGTGGCAGAGGCTGGAGGATTTCCTGCGCGCCGTGGTGCCGGTGGCTGAGGAGGCCGGAGTGCGGCTGGCCGCGCATCCCGACGATCCGCCCATGCCCACCATCCGGGGCACAGCCCGGCTGGTCTATCAACCCCACCTCT
Source organism: Bryobacterales bacterium (assembly GCA_038327695.1). Taxonomy (GTDB): domain Bacteria; phylum Acidobacteriota; class Terriglobia; order Bryobacterales; family Bryobacteraceae; genus Paludibaculum. The sequence continues at coordinate 297 of JBBQLF010000770.1, read as the reverse complement.
ACCAGAGACTGCTGGACATTGTGCCGAGCCACTACAACGCGCTGGAGTTCTGCCAGGGCACCATCGCCGAGATGAGCGAGGGCGACGTCTACGAGGCCATTGATCAGTACTCGCGCCAGGGCAACATCGCCTACGTCCACCTGCGGAACATCCGGGGCAAAGTGCCGAAGTACACGGAGGTGTTTCTGGATGAAGGGGATGTGGACATCGTGCGGTCGCTCGGCATCTATCACCGCAACGGCTATGATGGCGTGGTGATGGCCGACCACACGCCGCACATGCAATGCGCCGCCTCCT
>JBBQLF010000769.1:0-1861 GCA_038327695.1 Bryobacterales bacterium | reverse complement strand
ACCCAGTTCGGCGTTTGCCGCCACCAAGTTCCAACTGCTGCGCAGATCATCTTCTGGGTGACAACCGTTTTTGCTGCAACCAGTTGCGGCTACACGTAGATGGCGGATTCTGACGGTCGCAACTGCCGGATTTAGGCTGATTAACGACTCGCTGCAAAACGGGCCGGATTTGCCGGTCAGGGAGTGCGGCGGCGATCACTGGAATGACTTTTACGACCAGAAACCATTCCAGGCCGCCACCCAAAAACTACTGAGCCAGGGGCTCTTCGGCCGGTGGTGCGCTGGCGAACTGCTGGTCCGCGATGTTGTGAGGCACGCGGGCTGGCAGAAGTGGTTTTTGGAGAAGTTGGGCCTCAACGAGGAGGACCGGCCCATTGCCGCACCGTCAGCTAGTCGCCGAACGGACGGCGCCCGCCCACGTCAGTGGCCAAGACCGTGCGCAGATTGAGGTGCGCGAGCATCGCCACTGGTGCCGTCAACGCCACCGCCAAAGCGTACTCGCCCAGCATCTCCCCTCCCGCCCAACTTCGCCGCCAGGCTCAGCATCGCCCACTGCGAGGCCGCATAAAGACCGTTCCCGGCCAGCGTCCAGGCGAAGCCGGAGTGCAGCGATGCCTGCGGTTTGAGCGCCGGTTCGTTGCGCCGGGCGGCCTGCACTTCCTCATTGCACGTTGGGCCCCGCGAGGCGGCCCGCGCGGCCGGAGTTTGCGCCCCCCCGCCGCCGCAGATCGCCGGCCGCGGCGGAAACCCACTGGACAAGCGCGCCCGGAGGGTCATAGAGTAGGCACAAGGGCGAAGCGTCCAACGCCGCCCTGTAGGCAACAACTCGAGCGTGACGCTGGCCGGCGTTTCTCTGCGGCGGACCAGGCGGAATGCTGTAAGCGCCGGAGCAACTTGGAGACACTATGAAATCGAGATTCGTCCGCAACCTCCTCCTGGCCGCGGTGGGCGCGGCCCTTATCCTGCCCGCGCCGGCCATGCAGCCGCCGCCCGCCGACCCGGCCAAGCCGCGTCCGGCCGGCCGCGGACCGCGCGCCGCCGCCCCCGACGACAATACAGGCTTCACGCCCATCTTCGACGGCAAGACCCTCGAAAACTGGGACGGCGAGCCCGGCTTCTGGCGCGTCGTAGAAGGCGTCCTCACCGGCGAGACCACAGCCGAGAAGACGTTGAAGCAGAACACCTTCATCATCTGGCGCGGCGGCACCACCGCCGACTTCGAATTCAAGGCCGAATTCAGGCTCACCGAAACCGCCAACAGCGGCGTGCAGTACCGTAGCACCAACCTGGCCGATGCCGGCAAGTACGTCCTGAAGGGCTACCAGGCCGACATCGACGGCAAGAACACCTACACCGGCATGCTGTACGAGGAACGCGGCCGCGGATTCGTTGCGCCCCGCGGGCAGTTCGTCCGCATGTCCGAGACCGGCGCGCCCAAACTCGTCGGAAGCCCCGGCGATGCCGATTCGCTGAAGGCCGTCATCAAGGCCGCCGACTGGAACCAGATCCACATCATCGCCCGCGGCGTCGTCATCACCCACGTCATCAACGGACGCATCATGAGCATGGCCATCGACGAGGATCCCAAAGGTAGGGCAATGGAAGGCTTGCTCGGCCTGCAGTTGCACGTCGGTCCGCCCATGAAAGTGGAATACCGGAACATCCTCCTCAAGAAACTTTAGCGTCAAGGGCCGGTCTTCCCGGCTCCTCCCGCGACACCTGCCCCGCAGGCGCGGCCAACCCTGGGCGGATGAACGCTTCAGGCGATTGGCTCGCTCTGCGGGGTTTCGTTCTTTCCCCCGCCCGGCCCCTCCCCGAACCACCCCTCCTGCCGGTGCTCCGCTTTCCCGGGTGAACCCTG
>JBBQLF010000768.1:0-1868 GCA_038327695.1 Bryobacterales bacterium | reverse complement strand
GCTTCGGCCTGGTGATGGTCTACAGCGCGTCGTCCGTGGTGGCGGAGGTGCGCTTCCACAAGGAGCACTGGGAGTTTGCCGCCAGACAGTTCGCCTCCGCGCTGCTCGGCATTATCATGCTGCTGCTGCTCAAACGGTTGGACTACAGGAAGCTTCAGCACCCGATCTGGATCCTCGCGCCCATTGGCATTACCATCATGCTGCTCATCGGCGTCATCTTTGCCGATCCTAAGGCGCACCGCTGGTACCGGCTGCCCGGCGCAGGCCAGTTTCAGCCGAGCGAGATCGCCAAGCCGTTGCTGATCCTGTTCCTGGCCTGGTTTGTGGCCAGGCGGGAGGCCAACCTCAACGACAAGTACACGCTGCGGCCCACGGCGCTGGTCGTGGGCGGATTGACGCTCCTCATCGGTTTCGGAGACCTGGGCACGGCAGCCGTGCTTCTGGCCCCCGCCATAGTGGTCTTTTATGTCGCCGGTATCGAGCGCAAGTACTTCTATCTGGCGCTCGGCCTGGCCGCCCTGGTCGGTGCCGGTTTCGTGCTGCAGAAACCCTACCGGCTGTTCCGTGTTCTGGCCTTCATCGGAATCACTGAGAAGGACGTGCGTGTCAATCCCAGGCTGCACTGGCTGTCCGAGCAGATGGCCAACAGCGGGGCGGCGCGCAACGCTGGCCATCAGGCCGAGCAGGGCAAGCTGGCCGTGGGCAGCGGCGGCCTGACAGGTGTCGGCCTGGGCCTCTCGGATCAGAAGCTCGGCTTCCTGCCGGAGGCGCACACTGATTTCATATTCGGCATTGTCGGCGAAGAGACCGGGTTCGTGGGCTGCATCCTGCTGCTGTCCGGCTATATGTTCATCTTCTGGCGCGGCCTCCGCCTCTACTGGATCACCCACGATGCTTTCGGACGCTACATCGCCCTGGGCTGCGTCTCCCTCATCACGGCCCAAGCGCTGTTCAACATGAGTGTCGTGCTGGAGATGGCGCCCACCAAGGGAATTCCGCTCCCGCTGATCAGTTTCGGCGGCAGTTCCCTGATCTGCACTTTGTTCACGATGGGACTGCTGACCAGTGTCAGCGACCGCGCCAGTTCGGGAGGATAGACCTACGCTGTTTGTGATGGCAGGAGGAGGCACCGGCGGCCACGTGATTCCCTCACTGGCTGTGGCCGCCGAACTGCGCCGCCTCGGCCACCATGCCCTGTTTATAGGCACTCGCCGCGGCATGGAAGCCACCCTGGTGCCGCGCGCCGGTTTCATGATCGAGTGGATTGAGATCGGCGGGCTGCAGCGCGTCGGCTGGAAACAGCGCCTGCGAACAACCGTGCAACTGCCAGGCAGCCTCCTGCAGAGCCGCAGGCTCCTCCGGCGCAACGACGTGTCGGCGGTGTTTTCCATGGGCGGCTATGTGGCGGCGCCGGTCATGGTGGCGGCCTCTCTGGCCAGCATCCCCATCGTCTCCATGGAGCCCAACGCCCTGCCGGGCATGGTCACCCGCCGCTTAGCGGGACTCGTCGAGAAAGCGCTGATCAGCTTTGAGCAATCCCGCCAGTACTTTTCGCCAGGCCGCACCGAACTCACCGGACTGCCGGTACGCCAGGAGTTTTTCGATGTGCCCGCACGGCCCGCCGGTCCGGCTCTCTCCATCCTGATCACCGGCGGCAGCCGCGGCTCCCGCGTCCTCAATCAGGCCGCCCGGGAGAGCTGGCAGAGGTTCCGCGATTCCAACCTCTCCGTTCGTCTCCTCCTGCAGTGCGGCGCCGACGAGCATCATGGATTGCTCCGCGCCTTCAAGGAGACTGGGTTGTCCGGAGACGTCCTGCCCTTCATCGTGGACATGCCGGCCGCCTACGCCGGCGCTGATCTGGTCATCAG
>JBBQLF010000767.1:0-1874 GCA_038327695.1 Bryobacterales bacterium | reverse complement strand
GGGATGCGGCGGTGGCGCGCTGGCGGCAACTGCCGGCCGACGAGGGCGCCACCTACGACAAGGAGATTTCCATTGACGGCGCGACGCTGGAGCCGATGATCACCTTCGGCACGAACCCCGGCATGGGGATGGCGATCTCCGGCTCGGTGCCGGACCCGGCCGAGATCGCCGACGCCGTTGAGCGGGATACGTTGCGCAAGGCGCTGGCCTACATGGGCTTGGAGGCTGGCCAGCCGCTGACCGGCAAGCCGGTGGATGTGGTGTTTATCGGATCCTGCACCAATTCGCGAATGAGCGATCTGCGCGCGGCCGCAGGCGTACTGAAGGGCCGCCAGGTGAGCCCGAAGGTGCGGACGATGGTGGTACCCGGCTCCCAGCAGATCAAGCGGGAGGCGGAAGCCGAGGGCCTGGATCAGATCTTCCGCGATGCCGGCGCGGAATGGCGCGAGGCCGGCTGCTCCATGTGCATCGCCATGAACGGCGATCAGCTGGCGCCGGGCCAGTATTCGGTTTCCACCTCGAACCGCAACTTCGAGGGCCGTCAGGGCAAGGGCGGGCGGACGTTCCTGGCGTCGCCGTTGACTGCCGCCGCCTCGGCCATAGCCGGCGTGGTGACTGACCCGCGGACGCTGATCGGCTAAGGAGCAAGGAGACACTCGACATGGAAAAATTCACTGCCTTTGAATCCTGGGTGGCCGTCCTGCCGGTGGACAACGTCGATACCGACCAGATCATCCCGGCGCGGTTTCTGAAGACCATCTCCAAGGCCGGCCTGGGAGACCAGTTATTCTTTGACTGGCGCTACGAGGCCGACGGTTCGCCGAAGGCCGATTTCGTGCTGAACACGGCGCCGGCCAAGTCGGCCCAGGTGCTGCTGGCAGGCGACAATTTCGGCTGCGGATCTTCGCGGGAACATGCGCCCTGGGCACTGACGCAGTTTGGCTTCCGGGCGGTGATCTCCACGTCATTCGCCGATATCTTCAAGGGCAACTCGCTGAAGAATTCGCTGCTGCCGATTGTGGTGCCGCGCGACGTGCACGCGCAGTTGTTCGAGTCGCTCAAGAACAACCCGCTGGCGACGGTCAGCGTGGATCTGGCCACGCAGACACTGACCTTGCCGGACGGATCCACGGCCCCGTTCCCGGTGGATGCCTTTTCCAAGACGTGCCTGATGGAGGGCGTGGACGAGCTGGGCTTCCTGCTGAAGCACACGGCCGAGATCGACGGCTTTGAGGCGGCGAACCCGGCGGCGCTCAATACGCTATCCGTTACTTTGTGAGGCGGTAGCGGCTGCCATTCTGGCCAGTTCGGTGCGCAGATTGGCGGTCAACTCGATCAGCGGCATCTCGTGCCAGACGACATGCTGGAAGCCGACCATGACGCCGCCGCACCAGAGCACGGCCAGGCGGACCCGATCCACTTCATGGCGGCGCAGGACCCAGCGGTATTCACCGGCGGAGGTGAACCAGAAGCACTCCCCAAATCCGTCGGTTTCCAGCGCGTCCAGCGCCTCGGAAAGAGCCTGCAGGCCGGCTGCGATATCGGTCGACTCCGCGGTTGTGGTGTGCTCGGTCTCCGCGAACTGACAGCTCAACCGGCGAAAGTCATCGATGGCGAGGGAGAACCGCATACCCTTTATTCTACGATTTCAGGATGCGGCTCTCCAGTTCATGGGGGTGCTGGACTACGGATTCGGACCGTTGTGACAGCTATAGCAGCCGATGGGCTGGCCCTTCAGACCTCCTGATCTCGATGAAATCTGATTGATCCCGAGCAGTGAGACTACTGGCATCGGACTGTGGATCTGCGGCAGGGCCGCTGCCGATGGCTCAAGATTTCCTGACGCCATGCAGAGGCCGGATGCGGTCAGGAAT
>JBBQLF010000766.1:0-1879 GCA_038327695.1 Bryobacterales bacterium | reverse complement strand
TCCATGCTGAGCATGCGGTTCACACTGAAATGCCGGCCCACCTCGCGCAGGAAAGGGATGTAGCGCAGCGGGTCCAGCCACTCGGCGTTGTCCAGCATGATGGCGGTGCCGGGCGCGTCACCGAATTCGAGGAAGCTGTTGAAGGCGCGGCGGATGCCGGCCTTGTGTTCCTCGATGCGCTCCTCGGTGAGAATCAGGCGCGTTTCGTCGCGGCCCGAGGGGTCGCCGATCTTGGTGGTGCCGCCGCCCATCAGCACGACCGGGCGATTGCCCGTGGCTGCCAGCCAGCGCAGCAGCATGATCTGCACGAGGTGGCCGACATGCAGGCTGTCCGCCGTCGCATCGAAGCCGATGTAGCCCGCGACCGGCCCCTTGGCGAAATGCGCGACGAGCGCCGGTTCGTCCGTCACCTGATGGACGAAGCCGCGCTCGCGGATGATGTCGAGAAAATTCTGAGCAGACATGAAACCCGGACCCGATTGGCGTTTGGGCGAGCGGCGTAGCACACTCACTCCATGTTGAGAATCGTGGGCCTCATGAGCGGAACCTCGCTCGATGGGGTGGATGCTGCCTGGGTGGAGACGGATGGGGAGCGGGTGGGCCAGTTGGGCCCGGCGCTGACGCTGCCCTATGAGCCGGCGCTGCGGCGCGACCTGCGCAAGCTGCTGGAGATGGCGCCGACCCTCTCGCCCGACGACGCCTTCCTGCGCGACTGCACCGCCCGGCTGACGGACCGGCACGCGGCCGCCGTGGCGCGCATCGCAATGGAAGCGGCGCGCGCTGGCCTGCCCGAGGCGGAACTCGTGGGCTTTCATGGGCAGACGATTCTGCACCGGCCCGTCCGCCCCGGTGACGCCAGCAACGTGCAGGGGATGACTTGGCAAATCGGCGACGCGCGGGCGCTTTCGCGCAGCACGGGGCTCTCGGTCGCGCATGATTTCCGCACGGCCGATGTCGCGGCAGGCGGGCAGGGGGCGCCGCTCGTTCCGATCGCCCATGCGGCCCTGGCGGCGGGGTTGCCGAAGCCGCTGGCTGTGCTGAATTTGGGAGGCGTGGGCAACGTCACCTATCTGGGCGTGGACGGGCAGCTTCTGGCCTTCGACACCGGCCCCGCAAACGGCCCGCTGGACGATTGGGCGAAGCGTTCCCTCGGGCGTGATTATGACAAGGACGGCTACCTTGCGCTGGCCGGGCAGGCGGATGGGGTGGTTCTCGGCCGGATGATGGCGCATCCCTACCTTGCGCGAAAGCCGCCGAAATCGCTCGACCGGCTCGACTTCGACCGTGCCCTGCGCGATGCGGGCGCGCAGTCTCTCTCGCCCCAGGATGGCGCAGCGACGCTCGTGGCCTTCGCAGCCGTCTGCGTCGCTGCCGCAGCACGGCACTTCCCGGAGCCGCCGCTGCAATGGCTGGTGGCGGGCGGCGGCCGGCGCAACCCGTCCATGATGCGCGCACTCTCCGCCACGTTGAGCGAGCCTGTGCGGCCGGTGGAGGTGGCAGGTTGGAACGGAGACGCGCTGGAGGCGCAGTGTTTCGCCATCCTCGCTGCGCGAACGGCACGTGGCCTGCCGATCAGCTTCCCCGGGACGACGAGTGTTCTTCGGCCAATGCGTGGCGGCCAGATCCTGGGCGGGCTTCTTTAGTCCACGGCCGACTTGCGCCGCCCCGCCGGAGGTGCAGCCGCGCCGCGTTGCTGCGTGCGGGCCACTCTCCGTGCAGGTGCATTTGCGGTTGCCGTCGAGTAGGTCACGCCAGCATCAGCGCGAGCGACGCGGTTGACCGCGGCCACTCGGAGAGCGGCGGTGGCGAGTGCGATGCCTCGGCTTGAAAGTTGCATGCTGATATATCCTACTTGATAGATTGGACATGGGGCTTCGGG
>JBBQLF010000765.1:0-1898 GCA_038327695.1 Bryobacterales bacterium | reverse complement strand
CGTCGCCGGTTTCCGCCAGGAGCCCGGCGTGGCGCCCGACGCACAGACCGATACCTATGCCGCCGTCACCATGTTCGTCGAGAACTGGCGCTGGGCCGGCGTGCCCTTCTACATCCGCACCGGCAAGCGCCTGCCCAAGCGGGTCACCGACATCGCCATCCAGTTCAACCAGGCGCCCCTGTCGATCTTTGAGGGCGCCGGCGAACAGACTGGGCCCAACCTGCTGGTCATTCGCATTCAGCCCGAAGAAGGCATCTCCCTGCGCTTCTCTTCCAAGCTGCCGGGCCAGGGCATGAAGCTCCGCCCGGTGACCATGGATTTCAACTACGGCACCAGCTTCGGCACGCGCACTCCGTCGGCCTATGAAACCCTGCTGCTGGACGCCCTCGAAGGCGACGCCACGCTCTACACGCGCCAGGACATGGTTGAGGCCAGTTGGGCGGCGGTCCAGCCCATCCTCGATGTCTGGGGTGACACGAAGTTCCACTTCCCGAACTACGCCGCCGGCTCCTGGGGGCCGACCGCAGCCGAAGAGATGCTCGCCCGTCGCGGCCACGTCTGGAGGCTGCCCTGATGGCCGTGGACGCCGGCCTGCTTCTCAAGGAACTGGACCGCAACTGGCGCCTGTTGGGCCACGGCGAGAACGCCGGCGTCCTGCGAGCATGCTCTATGACCCTGATCGTTGTCGTCGACGAACTCTTCGACGCTCAGGCCTTGGGCGCCACGCTGGCCGACATCATGCACGCCTATCCCAATCGGACCATCGTCGTGCGTTTGGGCGGTGACGGCGCGGTCTCGGCCCGCGCCGAAATCCAGTGTTGGTTGCCGTTTGGCGGCCGCCGCCAGGTCTGTTGTGAGCAGGTTGAGATCTCGGCCTCCCTCGCCGCCCTGGCGGCCGTACCGCCCGTCCTGTTCGGCCTCATGGTGGCGGATTTGCCCGTGGCCCTCTGGTGCCCGGATCTCCGCCTCGCCCAATTGCCCTTGCTCAGGCCGCTCCTGAAGCTCGCCGGCAAGGTCATGGTGGATAGCTCCGCGCTGCTCGATATGCCAGCGGCTCTGCCCCTTCTGGAGTCCATCAGCGCAGGCTCCTGGCGGCTCGCCGATCTGGCTTGGGCCCGCACCACCCGCTGGCGCGCGGCCGTCGCCCACCTGGCGGTCACCCACGGCTGGAGCCGGGCGGAGGAGGCCGAAATCTGCTGGGCCGGCGAAGGGGTCCCGCCGCCAGTCGCCTATTTGGCCGCCTGGCTGAATCCGGAGCGTCTCACCCTGCGCTGCGTCACGCCCCAAATGCCGCCCGGCGGCGCCGGACGCATCAGTCGCTTGCGCGTCACCGCCCAGGGCCGCCGCATGGACCTCTGGCGCGAGGGCACCAGCGTTGTCATGGACACCGACGGCCTCCGCACCGGCATGGTCTTTCCCCTTCATTCCGACTCCGCCCTGTTGCATCAGGAGCTCGCCGTCTTCGGCGCCGATCCTCAATACGAATCCGCCCTGCGCCGGCTCCCGGAGGTCCTCCATGCACATCTTTGATGGCCCGCGCGACGCCGCCCGAGCCTGTGCCGCCGCCATCGCCGCCCGCCGCCGGGCCACCCTCGCCGTCTTCGGCGCCGATCCTCAATACGAATCCGCCCTGCGGCGGCTCCCGGAGGTCCTCCATGCATATCTTTGATGCCCCGCGCGACGCCGCCCAGGCCTGTGCCGCCGCCGTCGCCGGCTGGCTGGCCGCCTCCATCGCCGCCCGCGGCCGGGCCACCCTCGCCGTCTTCGGCGCCGATCGTCAATACGAATCCGCCCTGCGGCGGCTCCCGGAGGTCCTCCATGCATATCTTTGATGCCCCGCGCGACGCCGCCCAGGCCTGTGCCGCCGCCGTCGCCGGCTGGCTGGCCGCCTCCATCGC
>JBBQLF010000764.1:0-1916 GCA_038327695.1 Bryobacterales bacterium | reverse complement strand
TCGAGCGAGGCAACGGGGACCCTTCGCTGGTCCATTTCGGCCGCGAGATTACGCCGAACCACCACGCGCTGGCGGAGACGTACGTGCTCCTCGACAACTACTACGCGCCGGGCGATCAATCAGCCCTCGGGCACCGCTGGTGCACCCAGGGTTATGCCAGTGACTGGCTGCACAAGTACAGCAACGGCCGGAACGACGCCAACCCCATGTTGTACGCGCCCAGCGATTTCCTGTGGGACAATGCCAAAGCGCACCAGGTGAGCGTGCGGAACTATGGCGAGCGCGGCGAGGCGGCCATCACGCCGCGCGGCTCGGTTTGGGGCGAAATCTACAGCGATTGGAAGAGCGGCGCGGGCCGTGTGAAAATCGTGGCCACGCCGTCGGTATTGGGACTGCGCGACATCTACCATCCGCGCTATCCCGGCTTCAACATGAGGGTGACGGACCAGTGGCGCGCCAGTGAATTTCTGAAAGAGTTCGCCGAGTTTGAAAACAACGGCAATCTGCCTCGGCTGATGGTGCTGCTGCTGCCGCAGGACCATACCAACGGCACGGCGCCCGGCTACCCGACGCCGCGCGCGTGCGTGGCTGATAATGATCTCGCCCTGGGGAGAATCGTGGAGGCGATCTCCCGCAGCCGGTACTGGAAGGAGTCGGCCATCTTCGTGACGGAGGACGACGCGCAGGACGGTGTGGATCACGTCGACGGGCACCGCACCGTGGGGTTGGTCATCAGCCCGTGGACCAGGCGCGGGGCAGTGGACAGCACGTTCTATACCACCATCAACATGTACCGGACCATCGAGCAGATTCTGGGGCTCCCCGTGTCGAATCAGTTTGACCTGGCGGCCGAACCGATGTTCTCCGTATTCACGGCCAAGCCGGACGCCGCCGTTTACCAGGCGTTGCCGAACCGCATTCCGCTGGACGAGATGAATCCGCCCCTGCGCGCGCTGCGGGGGTTGCCAAAGCGGTTGGCGGAGGCTTCGATGCGGATGGACTTCTCCGAGCCGGACGCGGCGGATGAGGATGGGTTGAACCGGGCGATCTGGCATTCGGTGAAGGGGCCATGGGTGGCCTATCCGGGGCGCTAGCGGGCGGTCGGAGTGGGCCAGGCGCGCCCAACTCTCCTTGGGCCTCGTCCGCTCGGTCTCTTGGATGGCATCCGGCACGCGGCCGGAGAACTCATCGCCTGTGAATCGAACGTACTCATCATCCAGCTGGGCAACTGGATTCCGGAGCGGCATAAGTTCCTGGGCGGCCGCTTCGACAAGACACCGCCGCCGTCCTCGGATCATTGGCACGCGCAGCGGGACTGCACGGGCACCCATCCTGTTGACCCATTGCGATTCTCCGCCACCACTACATCCCTGTCCCAACGCGCATTGCCGTCACACTGTTCTACGCCCGCGCCGCGAAGCGCGATGCTCCGGTTCAGGATCCATCTCAGGCCCCGGGCCGGCCTTCCGATGTGGTGTAGAGTGGTGTGCAAGCACCAATTAGGCACATGTCAAACGCACCTCAATTTGATCGCCGCCAACTCCTCAGTATGGCCGCCGCGCCCCTGCTCCGCGCCGCGTCCCCGTCCCGCCCCAACTTCCTCGTCGTCCTTGCTGACGACATGGGCTACTCCGATGCCGGATGCTATGGCGGCGACGTCGATACCCCAAACCTGGACCGCCTCGCCCGCAACGGTCTGCGCTTCACACAGGCTTACTCTACCGCCCGCTGCGGTCCGTCCCGCAGTTGCCTCCTCACCGGCCACTACGCCCAGCAGACCGCCAGCGACGTCATGACTCCGGGCAACATCCCCAGTTTCACGCGCCACATCCCCGACTATTTGAAACCCCTCGGCTACCGCAGCTATCACTCCGGCAAGTGGCACATGAAGCATGTGCCCGGCCAGCACGGCGCCG
>JBBQLF010000763.1:0-1934 GCA_038327695.1 Bryobacterales bacterium | reverse complement strand
TATCTGGACGCCGTGCTGGCCCTGCGGTGGCCCGTGGTGGGGCTGTATCTGGTGACTTCCGTGGGACTGCTGGTGTGGCTGGCGCCGGGCATCGGGCGCGAGGTGTTTCCGGAGTCCGGCCAGGAGTTGTTCCAACTGCGGCTGCGGGCGGCATCGGGCACGCGCATCGAGAAGACCGAGCAGATTGCGCTGAAGACGCTGGCCGTGATCCAGCGGGAGGCAGGCCGGGAAAACATCGAGATCACGACAGGATTCATTGGCGTCCAACCGCCGAGCTATCCCATCAACACGATCTTCCTCTGGACCAGCGGACCGCAGGAGGCTGTGCTGAAGGTGGCGTTGAAGAAGGGGGCTCCGGTGCAGGGTGCTGCACTGCGGGAGAAGTTGCGCGGCGCGCTCCAACGCGAGTTGCCGGAGACGAAGTTCTCGTTTGAGCCGGGAGACATCATTGGGCAGGTGATGAGCGGCGGGGCGTCCGCGCCGGTGGAAGTGGCGGTGCAGGGGCCGAGCGTGGCCAATAACCGGGCGCACGCGGAGAAGGTGCGCGTGGAGTTGGCCAAGATCGGCGTCCTCCGGGATTTGCAGTACGCACAGGCCATGGACTACCCGGCGCTGGAGGTGAAGATCGACCGGCAACGGGCGGGTCAGTTTGGATTGACCATGTCGCAGGTGGCGCGGTCCATGGTGGCGGCGACATCGTCGTCACGATTTGTGGAGCCGAACTACTGGCGCGATCCGGCCACCGGAAACGCGTTCCAGATTCAGGTGGAGATTCCCTATCCGCAGATGGATTCGGCGCAGGCGCTGATGAACGTGCCGGTCATGCAGAACGGCGAGGCGCGGCCGCTGCTGGGCGATGTGGCGGAGGTGAAGACGGGCACGACGATGGGGCTGGTGGAGCGGTACAACATGCAGCGCGTGGTGAGCCTGACGGCGAACGTGCAAGGGGTGGCGTTGAGTACGGCGGCGGCAGAGATTGAGCAGGCCGTGAAGCGCGCCGGGGAGCCGGCAAAGGGCGTGTCGGTGAAGGTACGGGGGCAGATTCCGGCGCTGTTGGAGACGGAATCGAGTCTAAAATACGGCATTTTGGCATCGTTAGTGGCCATTTTTCTGCTCTTAGCGGCGTTTTTTGAGAGCTTTCGGCTCTCTTTGGCGGTGGTTTTGACAGCGCCGGCGGTGCTGGTGGGCGTGGTGCTGGCGTTGCTGGCAACAGGAACGACGATCAATGTGCAGTCGTTCCTGGGCGCGATCATGGCGACGGGGATCGCGGTGGCGAACTCGATTCTGCTGTGCTCGTTCGCCGAACGGGCGCGGACCGAGGGCGAGGCAGTGGTGGCGGCGGCGCGGAGCGGCGCGTCGGGGCGGCTGCGGGCGATTGTGATGACGGCGGCGGCGATGATTGCGGGCATGATCCCGATGGCGCTGGGGTGGGGCGAGGGCGGGGCGCAGACGGCCCCGCTGGGCCGGGCGGTGATCGGCGGATTGATCTTCGCGACGGTGGCGACGTTGACGGTATTACCGGCCGTGTACGCGGTGGTGATGGGCGGCAAGAGGGAGCTGACGAGCGATGCGAAGTAGCCTGTGGCTGGTGTTTGGCGGGGTGATCTGGGCGCAGGGCGTGAAGCTGCCGGCGGAGTTGCAGGCGTGGCAGAAGGTGGCGGTGACGGCGCGGGTGACGGGCGTGGTGGAGCGGGTTCTGGTGGATCGCGGAAGTGTCGTCAAGGAAGGCGATTTGCTGGTGGAGTTGTCGGCTCCGGAGATGAAGGCGCAACTGGCCGAAGTGGAGGTGCGGGCGCAGGCGGTGGAGGCGCAGCGCGGGGAGGCCGAGGCGCGGCGGGCGGCGGCGGAGAGTACGTTTGCGCGGCTGAAGACGGCGGCGGGAACAGCGGGGGCGATTTCGGCGAATGAGTTGATTCAGGCGGAAAAGCAGGTGG
>JBBQLF010000762.1:0-1938 GCA_038327695.1 Bryobacterales bacterium | reverse complement strand
ACCAGGGCCGGCCACTTCGACTCCGCTATCGAACTCTGGACCAGCGCGGTGGCGCTGGAGCCGGCCGATGCCCGCGCCCGCAACAACCTGGGCGTCGCGCTGGGCGGCAGGCTGCGGTTCGACGAAGCGGAGGCACAACTGCGTCAGGCCATCGCGCTGAATCCCAGCTACGCCGAGGCGCACTACAACCTGGGCGGCGTGCTGGCCCGGAGGGGCCGGATGGCGGAAGCGCTGGTCTGTTGGGAGCAAGCCATGCGCCTGGTGCCCGGCTTCGCCGGGGGCGCCACCCAATCCGCCCGCGCACTGGCCGCCGCCGCCTCGCCGGAGGCCGGCGTCGATTCCTGGCGCACGACTCTCGTTTCGGCTTACAACGACCGTGGCGCCTCCGCCGCCAGCCAAGGCCGGCCGGCCGAGGCCGAATCCGATTTCCGCAAGGCGCTGGACCTGGACCCGGACTATCCGCAGTCCCACTACAACCTCGGCCGCATGCTCGCCGGACGGGGTGAGTTGGACGCCGCCGCCGCGCACTGGCGGCGGGCCGTCGAGCGCCAGCCCGGTTACGCCGAGGCGCACTTTTCGCTAGCCGGCGTGGAAGCCCAGCGCGGGCGCTGGGGGGAATCTCTGCGTCACTGGCTGGCCGGGCTTGAGACCAGCCCTGGCTTCCTGCCTGCGCTCAAGCGCGGCGCCTGGATCCTGGCCACCGCGTCGGACGACACGCTGCGCGACGCGGCCGGCGCGGTGCGTCTGGGGGAGGAAGCCGTGCGCCTCACCCAATCCCGCGACGGGGAGGCTTTAGATGCCCTCGCCGCCGCCTACGCCGAGGCGGGCCGATTCGACGAGGCTGCGGCCACCGCGCGCCAGGCGCTCGCTCTGGCCGGCGCAGGGCAAGCCGCGCCGCTGCGCCAGCGCCTGGCCCGCTACGAAGCCCGCCAAAGCTGGCGCGAACCGCAGATCCGGCGCTGAACCGCACAAACTGGTAGACTGCCAGTCGACTGATTTTGCACCCTGAGGTCTCCCCTTCATGACACGCCGCTTCGCGTTCCTCCTCCTGATTATTGCCGCCTCGGCTGCGGCGCCCGCCACCGCCCAAACCCCGGCCGGCGATTGGAAGCTGGTCTGGGCCGACGAGTTCGACAAACCGGGGCCACCGGATCCGGCCAAGTGGACGTACGAGAAGGGCTTCGTCCGAAACCTCGAACTCCAGTGGTACCAGCCCGCCAACGCCTGGTGTGAGAACGGCATGTTGATCGTCGAAGCGCGCCGGGAACGCTCGAAGAATCCCGACTATGCAGAGGGCAGCGCCAACTGGAAGACCAACCGGGAGTTTGCCGAATACACCTCGACCAGCCTCACCACGCGCGGCATCCAGAGCTGGCAGTACGGCCGTTTTGAGATGCGCGGCCGCATTGACACGCGCGCCGGCATCTGGCCGGCCTTCTGGACCGTCGGCTCGAAGGGCCGCTGGCCTGCCAACGGCGAGATCGACATCATGGAGTACTACAAGGGTGTCCTGCTTGCCAACCTGATCTGGGCCGGTGAGAAGCGCTCTACGTCGTTCACTGTGCGCAAACCCATCTCGTCGTTCGCCGACCCGGCATGGTCCTCCAAGTTCCACGTCTGGCGCATGGACTGGGACTCCAACCGCATCGTCATCTCAGTGGACGGCGAAGTCCTCAATGACTCCGACCTGAACAAGACTCTCAACCCCGACGGCACCAACCCCTATCGCCACGCCCACCACATCATCCTCAACGTGGCCGTGGGTGGGCAGGCGGGCGGCGATCCGTCCGGCACCGGGTTCCCTTCGCGCATGGAAGTGGACTACGTGCGCGTCTATCAAAAGCCATAGCCCGGCCCGCCTGACCGGTGCCGCCCCCAGTTCCCGGGTGCTTAACCGTTTTGGGGATCGACAATGCTCGCTGACGCTCGCGGCTCTGC
>JBBQLF010000761.1:0-1953 GCA_038327695.1 Bryobacterales bacterium | reverse complement strand
CCGCTCCATGCCCACGGCCAATCCGCGCTATCCGCGCAAGTCCAATCTCTGGGGATCGGGCAACATGACGCGCCACGGCTACGGCTTCGCCTCCAAGGTGGACCTCTACCTGGGCGCGGAAATGGCGGCTGCCGAAATTCGGGAGCTCCGCGCCCGCAATCCGGAGATGCTGGTGCTCACCTCCATCAATACCGTCGAGAATCGCGGCTTGCCGGAAGACTACTACCTCCACGATCTGCAGGGCGGCCGGATCGAAGTATGGCCCGGCACCTACCGGCTCAACCTGACCAAACCCTACGTGGCCGAGTACCAGGCGCGCTGGGCGTACCAGAAGATGCTCGATAGCGACCTGATGTACGACGGCTGTTTCTTCGACAACTTCTTCACATCGCAGTCCTGGCTGAAGGCCGACATTCACGGCCGTGCCGTCGTCGTGGACGCCAATGAAGACGGCCGGCCCGACGATCCGGCCGTGCTCGATGCGGCATGGCGCGAAGGTGTCTTTGCCGAGCTGGCGTTGTGGCGCAAGCTGATGCCGCACGCCTACGCCAGCGGTCATTTGCCGAATCCGTCGGCGCCCGAGTTGGGCGGGATTTTCAATGGTAACGCGATTCTCTTCTGGGCCTCCAACGTGCTGGACGGGCAACGCAGCTTCGCCGATTTCTCCGCCACGTTGGACAGTTGGAACACGCTCGGCCGCGCGCCGGTGCTGAACACCATCGAAGCCGCGCCGCACAACCAGGTGGCCTATGGCTACGGCTACGACATGGTGAAGACCATGCCTGCCGCAACGCTCGAGTTTGCGCGGGATTTCCACCGCTACATGCGATTCCCGCTGGCGTTCACGCTCATGAGCGATGGCTACTTCCATCGGGACCTGGGCGACATTGTGCATGGCGTGGACTGGTGGTACGACGAGTATGACTTCGACCTCGGTTATCCCGAGGGTCCCGCCGAAACGGTGCAGTTTTTGCACGAAAACGCATCAGAACTGCTCCTTAATGGCGACTTTTCGCACGATTTTGCAGGCTCCTGGGCGCTGGCGGTGGATTCGCGCGGAACGGCGAAGGCGACCCTGGCGCGTGTGGACGAAGTAGCGGTGATCGACGTGACGGCGACGAGCCTGGACTGGCATGTGGACTTTCATCAGCGCGAACGCACGCTGGAAAAAGGCAAGAGCTACGTTCTGCGGTTCCGGGCCAAAGCCTCCGCGCCGCGCGTTGTCGCGCTGTCGTCGCAAAAGGGCGTGGCGGACTGGCGCAATTACGGCCTCTCGCAAAAGGTGACGGTGGGCGCCGAATGGCAGAACTTCGCGGTGACGTTTGAGGCCAACGAGAGCGCCGGCGACTCGCGGATCCAGTTCTTTCTCGGTACGCAGACCGGACAGGTATGGCTCGACGACGTCTCCCTGCAGGTCAGCGAGCCGCCCGTGCTGCGGCGCTACTTTACCAAGGGCGCAGTGGTCTTGAACGCGTCCAAGGAACGCGTGACCGTGGACATGCCGCCCGGCTATGAGCGCTTCACGGGCGCGCAGGCGGCCCGGTATCAGTACATCGTGGACGACGAAGGGCCGGGCTTTACGGCTGGGGAAGGGTGGGTGACGGCCCGGTTCGATACGGGCCAGTGGAAGTCCAGCGGCCCCTACTATCATCACTGGGGCGCGCAGTGCCGGACGCTGGATGGCGCGGGCGAAGCGCGGTGGGACTTGCGCGTGCCGGAGGACGGGACGTACACGCTGGAGGCGTGGTGGGCAGCGGCGCCGGTGCAGGCAAAGTGGACGAAGAGGGCCGTGTACGAAGTGGTGGCCGGCGGCGTAGTGATCGCTTCCGGCGCTCTGGATCAGACGCTGGCAGGGGATCAGTGGCGGACGATCACCACGGTGGATCTGCGTGCCGGAGACCAGCCTTTCCTGCGGGTCCGCAACGAGGGCACGGGCACTCTGGTGGCCGATGC
>JBBQLF010000760.1:0-1958 GCA_038327695.1 Bryobacterales bacterium | reverse complement strand
CGACAATTAGAAAGCGCCTCCAACGACAACTATCCAAGCAGCACTCGTAGCGGGTGTATCGCCCTCTAGCAGAACAAGGCCGCGGAGCGTCCTTGAAATGGGGCTTCGCCCCAAACCCCAGGATTTGCCGCATGATGCCAGTCCAAGCTATTTCAGCCCCGGCGCTGACTGCAGCGCGCCTCAGTAGGCACCTCTCACTGGTGACAGCCGGCTGCAAGTAATTGCCGTTTTGGCCGAGTCTAATTGTCGCCGAACAAGGGGCGTGTTTTCATGGGATTTGGCGGCCCGCAGGGCCATACGGGACTCCATTACAGTCGCGGATCGGAAACTGCTTTTGCAACAACGAGTTCGATACTGAGCCGCGCGCGTAAGAAGGTGTGAAGAAATATGCAAAATCGGTGAACCGGCCGCGTGGGGGGATACGAACCATCAGACGGCTCGCCAGAACGCGTCCTGGGGCTTCCTACGAGGCCTGTACCTGTGGAAAACTCGCATTTCGGGGCGGTTCTGATCATTTCACACGTTCTAAGCAAGCGGTTCTTGTGGCCAGCTGTTTGTTGGACACTATGCTACAGGGCGCTGACGGCGCGGGCAGCGGCCCTGCCGGTGCGGACGCAGTCGGGAATGCCGATGCCGTCATAGGCGTTGCCGGCCAGTTGCAGGCCGGGCAGTTCGCGCAGAATTTCGCGCATCGACGCCACGCGTGCGGCGTGGCCGACGGTATACTGCGCCATCGATTTCCGCCAGCGGCGGATGCGCGTGAACGCCGGCCCGGCATCCCAGCCGAGCAGAGCCTGAATCTCCGAGCGGACAATCCGGATCATCTCCTCATCGGAGGCGTCCAGGATCTGCTCGTGGCCCGCGCCGCCGAGGAAGCAGCGCAGCACCACGTGCGTAGCCGGCACGCGATTGGGGAACTTGGCACCCACAAACGTGCAGGCCACCAGAGTCTTCCGCTCGCGGGATGGAACCAGGAAGCCGAACCCCGGCGGAATGGGCCCGCAATCGGCGCGGCGGTAGCCCAGCGCCAGGGTGACCGAGGAGCTGTATTCAATGGCCTCCAGTAAAGCGGCCAGCCGGGCGTTGACACCGCGCAACAGAGCTCCGGCCTGCCACGCGGGACAAGCCATGATCACTGCGTCAGCCGTAACGGTCTCGCCGTTGACGCGAATCTGGTAGCCGGAGTTGTCGCGCACCACCGCTTCGGCCGTGCCATTGATCACCGTGCACTGGCCGTCGATGCGGTGCACCAGCTCATCGGTCAACTGCGCCAGGCCGCCCTTCAGAGTTTGGAACAGGGGCGTCGCCACCCCGCTCCTGGGCGCCCGCTTGCGGGATTCCAGCACGCCGCGCGTCAGGCTGCCGTAACGGTTCTCCAGCTCGACAAACCGAGTCAGCACGCTGCCCACGCTGAGCTTTTCCACCGAGCCTCCGTACACGCCGGACAGGAGCGGCTCGGCCAAATAGTCCACCGTCTCCTGGCCGTAATGCTCGCGGATGAAATCGGCCACGGTCCGGTCCGGCCTGGGTTCGGCCGGGGGGCGGCGAAAGTACTCCAGGCCCATGCGAATCTTGGTGGGCCAGGAGAGCAGGGAATTGGTGGCGACGGGCATGATCCTGGTGGGCACCATCATCATCAACCCGTCGGGCAGGGGCACCAGCCGGCCGTTTTTGACGAGGTAGGTGACGCGCGAGGCATCATTGGAGCCGATCAAATCAGCGCCGAGGCCCAGTTCGTTGATTAGCTCATTGGCGGCATCGGCATCGCGGGATGGCAGTTCCTCGGCGCTGGCGAAGCCGGCAGCGCGCAGCGGACGGACATCAGGATTTCTGAGTTCTCCTCGGTCGCGAGAGCAGGGAGGGTCGCATTCGACGCCAACTGTGCGAAGTGCCACGGCACGCACGGGTCTGGCACCGGGCAGGGCCCGCCCCTGCTGAACGAGATCTACAACCCCGGC
>JBBQLF010000759.1:0-1959 GCA_038327695.1 Bryobacterales bacterium | reverse complement strand
GGGCAGCCATCTGGACTCCTTCGGCGCGTTGCTGTTGCTGCTGTTCTGGGCGATGTTCGTCGCCGGCGGCAATGTGATTGTCTCCATCAGTTATGCGACGCACGTGTTCACCAGCACCAACGCGGGACTGATCGCGGGTCTGGGCGCGGGCGCCTGGTCCGCTTTTGTGGCGCTGGCGATGCCATGGTTCGGGCGCAGGATGGACCAGCGGGATTGGCACTCGGCCTTTCTGGCCGCGGCATTGATCCCGCTGCTCGGCTTCGCCGTGTGGCTGTGGGTGAACCGCCCTCAGGCGGCCAGGGGCAGCTTGCCGGTCGAATAGAACGACAGCTTTTCGGCGCCGGGCAGATGATCGATGTGGATCTCGCGTTCGCCGATGGTCAGGCGCCGCAGCACAAGCTGGGCGACGGGCTGGATAATGTGGCGATGGATGGTGCGCTTCAGCTCCCGGGCGCCGTAGATGGCGCTGGTGCCGTGATCCACCAGGAAGCGGCGGGCGGCCGGGCTCAGGATCACTTGGAAGGCGGAGGCGCCCAGGCGATCCGCCAGCAGTGTGTTGAGCGAGTGGAGCTGGAGGCCGAGGATCTCCTGAATGGCGTCGTGGTCCAGCGGATGGTAGGTGATGGTCCGATCGATGCGGTTGACGAACTCGGGCGAGAAGCGGCGGCGAACGGCCGCCTGGCCGATGGCGTCCAGGCGGGAGCAATCGGCTGGCGCATCGAGGTTGGCCGCGAAACCGATGCGATCAGTGAGTTCGCGGGCCATCTCGCCGGCCCCGAGATTCGAGGTGAGGAAGATCAGGGAGCGCTCAAAGTTGACGCTGGAGTTGTCGCCGAGCTTGAGCGTGGCCTTGTCGAGGACGCCCAACAGGAGGCGGCCGAGCGAGAGCGCCGCCTTTTCCACTTCATCGAAGAGGACGATGGAGAGGCTGGAACGTTCGCTCTGCACGGCATTGAGCTTCTGCTGGTTGATCATGGGCTGCGTTTCGCGGTGGCCGAGGTAGCCGGGAGGCGCGCCGATCAACTTGGCGGTCTCGTGTTCCAGTTGGAACTCGCCGCAATCGATGCGGAGGACGTTGCGCTCCGAGCCGTGGATGGCTTCGGCGAGGGCCTCGACCGTGCGGGTCTTGCCGGTGCCGGTGGGGCCAAGGAGGAGGAAGACGCCCACGGGCCGGCCTTCCGGGGCCAGGCCGGCCTCGAAGAGCTCGACGTAAGGAACTATGGTGTCTATGGCGTCGCTCTGGCCGACGATCCGCTGGCGCATCCGCTCAGCGAGATGTAGGGCATGACTGGGCGCAGGCGACTGCGGATTGGGCTCGGCGGCATAAGTGCGGATCGGGATAATGGTCGGTCTCATCGGTACGTCTCAACCTCCGCGCCAATTGTAGCGGCAGAGAAAAAACAAACCGTGGGCGGAAGGCGGACTTCGGCGCGGGCGGTTTTAAGGATCAGCCTGAAAACAGGCAAGATAGTCGCAAATTGAGGCGGCGAAAATATTCTGCGAATGCTTGTGAACGCAGGGTTCGCCCTCTCCATTTTCCGGTGCCGCACCCGTCAGGCGGGCCGGACTACGGCTTTTGATAGACGCGCATGTAGTCCACTTCCAGGCGCGAAGGGAACTGGGGGTGCCTTACCGTTTTGGGGGTTTCACGTGTTCAGGCGCGCGAAATCGCTGTCTGAGAAGGTGTGAAGAAATATGCAAAATCGGTGAACCGGCCGCGGGGGGGGATACGAACCATCAGACGGCTCGCCAGAACGCGTCCTGGTGCTTCCTACGAGGCCTGTACCAGAGGAAAACTCGCATTTCGGGGCGGTTCTGATTATTTCACACGTTCTGACGGTCGCCGCTCCGATTGGATTCAGCTACTTGCAGAGCCGCGAGCGTCAGCGAGCGATTTCACGTGTTCAGGCGCGCGAAATCGCTCCCTTGAAGACGCGCTTGCGCTCCCTCACAGCCGGT
>JBBQLF010000758.1:0-1962 GCA_038327695.1 Bryobacterales bacterium | reverse complement strand
GCCGCCAGCGCGGGTTCGCCGGTGACGGGCACGCCGCGGAGGTATTGGTCGATGGATACCGCCGCCATGCGTCCGGCGGCGACGGCGCGCACGGCGAGGTCAGCGCCGAGCACTGCATCGCCGCCGGCGAAGACACCTTCCAGATTGGTGGCCAGGGTGCGCGGATCGGCGGCGATGCCCCAGCCGGTTACGCGCAGGCCATCACTCTCGGCCACGTCACGCTCTACCGCCTGTCCGACTGCGGCGATGACGGTGGAGCATGTCACGACGAATTCCGATCCGGGCACCGCCACGGGGCGTCGGCGCCCGGAGGCGTCCGGCGCGCCCAATTCCATGCGTTGGCAGGTGAGAGAAAGTTGAGGGCCTTCGTTGCGTTCCAAACTGATAGGCGCGGCCAGGAAGTCGAACTCGACGCCTTCCGCCGAGGCCTCCTCAGCTTCGGAAAGCAGGCAGGGCATCTCCGTCCTGGTGCGACGGTAAAGGACGCGGACGTTGCCTGCGTTTAGACGTACGGCGGCGCGGGCGCAGTCAATCGCCGTGTTGCCTCCGCCGAGGACCACGACGTTTTCGCCCAAATCCGGAGGATTCCCGGTGGTCACCAGGCGTAGGAACTCCAGGCCGGAGAGCGCCAGTTCCTCGCCTTCGCACCGCAACTCCTGCGCGCGCTGAGCGCCCGTGGCCAGGAAGATCGCGTCGTGGTTCTTATGCAGATCGGCGAGCGAGAAATCGGATCCCCATCGGTGGCCGAGGCGGAACTCCGCGCCCAATTTCTCGATGACGGCGATTTCGGAATCGAGGGCGTCTTTCGGCAGTCTGTGGGCGGGGATGGCGTAACGGAGCATCCCGCCGGGGCGGTCTTTGGCGTCGAAAAGCGTGACGCGGTGGCCCAGTTGCAGCAGGTAGAATGCCGCGGAGAGGCCGGCCGGACCCGCGCCGACGATGGCTGCCGCTTTGCCTGTGCTCCCGGCGCGCGGCGGTACGTAGGGCCGTTTCGCCTTGCCGTCTTCATCGGCGGCGAAGCGATGCAGAGCGCCGATGGCGAGGCCGTTGTCGTGGTCAAGACGGCGGCACTGCTGCTCGCAGAGCCGGGGACAGATGCGGCCGAGCGACCCCGGCAGCGCCAGCCTTCGCGAGATCACGGCCATGGCGGCGGGCGTGTCGCGGCGGAGGATCTGCTCCATGAATCCGGGGATGTCGAGCCCTGCCGGGCACGTTGCCGCGCAGGGCGCCACGCAATCGCCGGCGTGGTCGGACAGCAGCAGTTCCAGCGCCATTTTGCGCGTTTTTCGCACGTCCGGACTATTGGTGGTGACCACCATGCCTTCCGCGGCCGGCAGCGCGCAGGAGGGAGAGAACCCTCTGCGGCCTTCGATCTGGACTGCGCAGACAAAGCACGACGACACCGGCTCCAGGCCCGGGACGTGGCAGAGAGTGGGGATACGGATGCCGAGGCGGCTGGCAGCTTCCAGCACCGTGGCGCCGGGCGCGACCGTGACGCGGCGGTTGTCGATGGTGAGCGTCAGCACGGGCTCAGGACCTCCACGGCATCGTCCTGGCAGACCTTGCGGCACTCGTCGCAGCGCGTGCAGAGTTGGTGGTCAATCTGGTGCCGTTCGTAAGGCCGGTAGCCGATGGCGCCCACGGGGCAGGCCTGGGCGCAGAGGGTGCAGCCGATGCAGTTGGCGTTGATGCCGTAGCGGATCAGGGCAGGGCAGCGGCCCGCCGGGCAGAGCTTGCCGTGGATGTGGGCTTCGTACTCGTCGCGGAAGTAGCGCAGGGTGGTGGCCACCGGATTGGGCGCGGTCTGGCCCAAGCCGCAGAGGCTGCCGCGGCTCACGTAGTCGATCAGTTCTTCCAGCGTGGCGAGGTCGCCGCGGTGGGCGGTGCCTTCGCAGATGCGGTCCAGGATCTCCAGCATGCGCTTGGTGCCGATACGGCAGAAGGTGCATTTGCCGCAAGACT
>JBBQLF010000757.1:0-1989 GCA_038327695.1 Bryobacterales bacterium | reverse complement strand
TATTGGCGCGGTGCCGGATGCGTGGAATCTGGAGCAGCCGGACAAGGTGGAGTCCGTGGCCCGCGCCTATGCCGACGCCGGCAGCGAAGTGGTGCTCACCAACACGTTCCGCGCCAATGGCATCACGCTGGCCGAGGCGGGGCTTGGCGCGCAACTGGAGGAGATCAACAAGGCTGGTGTTCAGATCTCGCGGCGTGGCGCCGCTGGCCGGGCGCTGGTCTTCGCTTCCATCGGCCCGACGGGGAAGATGCTGATGGAGGGCCAGTTTACGCCGGAGCAGTTTTCAGCGGCGTTCGCCGCCCAGGCCCACGCGCTGGCAGCGGCCGGCGCCAATGCACTGCTCATTGAAACCATGAGCGACATCGAAGAGGCCAAGCTGGCGCTGGCCGCGGCCCAGCCGGCGGGCCTGCCGGTGATCGTGTCCTTCGCCTTTGACACAGGGAAGAACAAAGACCGCACGATGATGGGCAGCACGCCGGAGATGGTGGCGCGCGAAATGGAGGCGGCCGGCGCCGACGGGGTGGGCGCCAACTGCGGCGCGGGCGTGGAGCGTTTTGTGCCGGTCTGCCAGCGGCTGAAGTCCGCCTGCTCGCTGCCGGTCTGGATCAAGGCCAACGCGGGTTTGCCGGAGATGAAGGACGGCGCCGTTTCCTACGCCACATCGGCCGATTTCTTCGCCTCTTACTACGACGCGCTGATAGAAGCCGGCGCTTCCTTCCTGGGCGGCTGCTGCGGCACCAGTCCGGAGTTCATTCGCGCACTGTGCGCCGCCCGGAGCCGTGCATGCGCCTGACGTTGATCAGTTGCGAAGTGCTGTTTCGCGAGATGTGCGACGTGGTGGCGCGGTCTCCGCATCAGATTGATGTGCAGTTCCTGCCCAAGGGCTTGCACGATCTGGGCGGCAAGCCGATGGCCGATGAGATCCAGCGGATCATTGACGCCGTCCCCGCCAAAGCCTACGACGCGATTCTGCTGGGGTACGGCCTCTGCGGCAATGGCCTGCAGGGCATTACGGCGCGCCACACGCTGCTGGTGTTGCCGCGCGCCCATGACTGCATAGCGCTGCTGATGGGCAGCCGGCAGCGGTATCTGGAGTACTTCAATGATCATCCCGGCACTTATTTCCGCTCGACCGGTTGGCTGGAACGCGGCAAAGGCCTGAAGCAGTTGACGCACAACACGGTAGGCATGGATGTGTCGCTGGCGGACATGATCGCCAAGTACGGCGACGACAATGGCCGCTACCTGTACGAGGAGTTGACGCGTTATCGCAGTACTTACCAGCGGATGACCTACATCGCTACGGGCCTGGAGCCAGATAACCGTTTTGAGGAAGAAGCGCGTTGGGAAGCGGCGGAGGCCGGCTGGAAGTTCGAGAAGTTCGCCGGGGACCTGGTGCTGTTGCGGCGTCTGGTGAACGGGGATTGGAAGGGTGGCGACTACGTGCTGGTGCAGCCCGGCGAACGGATCGCCGCCACCTATGACGACTCCATCGTGCGAGTGGAGGAGATCCGGAAGACCGCGGAGACGGTATGAACGGCAAAGAGCGAGTCCTTGCCCGATTGCGCGGCGAACCTACGGATTCGCTGCCGCTGATGCCCATCACCATGATGTATGCGGGCGATCTGGCGGGCCAGCCCTACCGCGCCTACGCCACCGATTACCGCGTGATGGCCGACGCGCAGTTGCGTACCGCCGAACGCTTCGATTTCGACCATGTTTCGGTCATCTCCGATCCTGCCTGCGAGGCTGCCGATCTGGGTGCAGCCGTGGAGTGGTTCGACAATCAACCGCCGGCCATCATTGAAAGCCGGGCGCTCATTGGCGATAAGGCGAAGCTGGATCGCCTGGCGCTGCCGGATCCGCTGGCCCCGGGCCGTATGCGGAACCGCGTGGAGGCGGCGCGCCTGCTGGCTGAACGCGCCGGTTCAGACAGGATCGTCCAAGGCTGGGTGGAAGGCCCGTGCGCCATGGCCGCGGACCTGCGGG
>JBBQLF010000756.1:0-2008 GCA_038327695.1 Bryobacterales bacterium | reverse complement strand
GCCGGCGATGGTGAGTTCGTCGAAGCCGAGCGGCGTGGTGGGCGGCTCGAAACAGGCGGCGAGATAAATGGCGGGATCGAGCCCCATGCTGATGGAGACAGGCAGGGGGCGGCCGGCCTTTTCGGCCTTGATGCGGAACTGGTCGATGTGGCGGCCAGGGACGAAGTAGACGCTGAGGCGGTCCGGGCCTTGCAGGCAGAGGCGATGAATGGTGACGTCGCTTTCGCCGGTTTCGGGATCCTCGGCGCGGATGAGGCCCATGTTGAAGTAAGGGCCGGCGTCGAGCAGCGTGTTAGTGGGGGCGGGGATGAGCGTGCGGAGATCGAAGGGTGGACGGAGGACCACCTGCTGGCAGGGTGCTTCGGCGTTGGGGATGGTGACCGGCTGGCGCGGGTGGTTGAGGGCTTCGAGAAGATCGAAGGGGAGCCGCTCGATGGTGCTGCCGAGGAGCAGCGCGGTGCGCTGGCGGCTGGCGAGCACGCCGGTGACGACGGGCATGGTGTGGCCCTTGACAGACTCGAAGATCATGGCGGGGCCGACGCGCGTGGGCGGGGCGACGGGGGTGCCGGCGCCGACGTGGCGGTAGACGCCGGCGAGTTCGGCCACGGGATCGACAGGGGTGCGCGTGGAGATCAACTGGCCCGGGATGGCGGCCAGGAATTCGAGGGCGGTGCGCAGGTCGACGATATCGGCGGCGTTCATGGGGATCCCTTCTACTTGGAGTTCAAGTGCAGATCGAGAAACGCCAGGACCATGGCGCGGACCAGGGGCGTATCGAACTGCGGGCCGCCGTGGCCGGCGCCGACGATTTTGTAGAACGTGACGGGCACGCCGGCTTGCTTGAGCGCGGCGTGGAGGAGTTCGCTTTGATGGACGGGGACCAGCGAGTCCTGGTCGCCGTGGAGAATGAGGAACGGCGGGGCCTGCGGGGTGACGTAGGTGATGGGGTTGGCGCGGGCCACCTTGTCCTTGTTGTCCTGGATGGCGCCGCCGACGAGTTGGGACTCGGGCGAATCCGCGGGGTTATGGCGCATGCCGGTAGGCAGGGCGTGGGCGTCCATCTGGAGGAAGTCCGTGGGGCCGAAGAAATCGACGGCGGCGCGCAGGCGGGCGGCTTCGGTGAGGCCGAGAGTGGAGACGAGGTGGCCGCCGGCCGAGGGGCCCCAGGCGGCGATGCGGGCGGGGTCGAGGCCGTAATCGGCGGCGTGGGCGCGGAGCCAGGCGACGGCGGCCTGGCAGTCCTGGAGCTGTGCGGGCCAGAGCGCTTCCTGGCTCAGGCGGTAGTTGATGGAAGCGACGGCGTAGCCGTGGGCGGTGAGCCAGGTGGCGTTGCCGGCCTGGTCCTTGCTGCCCGTGCGGAACGCGCCGCCGTGGATCCAGACCACGACCGGCAGCAGGCCCTGCGGTTGAGCGGGACGGTAGAGATCGAGCAGTTGTTTGGTGGCGCCGGGCGTGGCGTAAACGATGTTGCGGTCGATTTGGGGCGCGGCGAGCAGCAGCAGGGCGGGCAGGGCACTGAGTAGCATGGCTTTCTCTTTGCGTACAGCATAGCCGATAGTGGCATTCTGTGGACAAGGAGTAAGCATATGGCGGCCAAGGATCTGCGTGAGTATTTCGACGGAGCGGAGTTGGACGAGCGGTTGGGCTGGCACTGCGCGCCGTCGCATTGGCTGATTGACCGGGAGAAGCGGGTGCTGGTGGTGGAGCCGGACGCGCCGACGGATTTCTGGCAGCGCACGCACAACGGGCGCTCGTCCGACGACGGGCATTTTCTGGGGCTGGAGGTGGCGGGCGACTTCGTGATGACGACGCAGGTGAGTTTCGATCCGGTGCACCGCTATGATCAGGCGGGGCTGATGGTGCGTGTGTCGGCGGAGTGCTGGCTGAAGTGCTCAGTGGAGTTCGAGCCGGGGCGCGATAGTGCGCTGGGCGCGGTGGTGACCAATTTCGGGTACTCGGATTGGTCCACGCAGCCGTTCGCGGCGGGGGCGGGTGAGGTGTGGTTGCG
>JBBQLF010000755.1:0-2011 GCA_038327695.1 Bryobacterales bacterium | reverse complement strand
CCGCCTCGCGCATACAAACGGCCATGTCCCGCCACGACTGCGGCGCATCGTTGTCCGAATGACGCCGTCCGGATGACGCCGTCCGAATGACGCCGTCCGGATGACGCCGTCCGGATGACGCCGCCACATGCTGTTCTGGTCACGCGTGCCGGTGCACACATGAATCTTGGATGTGCCCATCTGCGGGCACGCCTCGGCGAGGACCCGCAGCCGCCGCAACCCCGTCCGGCGGTGTTCCACATCCGGGTGACTCATGTTGAAGGTACCAGTCACGCTGGCAATGGCGATTGAAATAACCGTGTGGCACCACGCCGACCGAACCAGGGGCAACGATGGATGAGAGGCGGCGGCTTCTGGAAGGGCGTGGCTGACAAGGAAATCGAGACCGGCGCGCCAAGGGCGGCGGACTCCTTTCTGCGGACTTCGGCGCCGGTGAGCAGTGCACCGGAATCCGCAGAGCACGCGACATGGTCCGGGCGGGGCGTGTACAAGATGAGCTTACGGGGCTGAGATTCAGTCTATTGTTGAGTCCGCCGAAGCGGAGGAGATTGCCGCCCTGCGTCCGGTGATTGACTTGCGCCGTGCCGTTGAAGCCGGTCTCGTTTAGCGCCAGCAATCCGCCTGGGTTCGGGTTGGTCCGAAGGAGGGTGGCGCTGGCGCCAAAGTAGACGTTGAAGGCCGATCGCCTGGCGAAGTAGGGCCGCAGATAAGACCCTGCGGCTGCACTCTCACACCAGAACCCGGCCGCGGGACGGACTGGTGGAACCTGTGGGCGGGGCCGCTACGCCCCGGCGCCGGCGCCGGCCATCTTCTGTTTTTGGCTGGGCGCAGCGGACTCGCGCGCACGGACGAAGGAATCCTCGGCCTGCTGCCACTGGGCGGTCATCGCGCCTACGCGGTCCGGGTGAGCAGCGGCCAGGTTGCGTTGTTCGCAGCGGTCACGCGCCAAATCGTAGAGTTCCCAAGGCCCGTCGCTGCCGGTGGAAATGACTTTCCAGTTGTCCACCCGCAGGGCGCGATTCTTGTTGTGGTTGAAGTAGAGGTGATCGCGCGGGACCGAGCGATCGCGGGAGAACGCGGTTTTTAGGCTGCGGCCGGCGAGTGGGGGCCCGTCGGGCGCGGCGGGCTTGCCGCCGGCGAGATCCACGAGGGTGGGCAGGACATCCACAAAGTGGCAGGGGTCGTGCCGGAGCTGATTGCGGGTGTTGATACCGGCGGGCCAATGGACTACGAGGGGAGAGGCGATGCCGCCCTCGTGGACCCAGGACTTGTGGAGACGGAAGGGCGCGTTGGAGCAACTGGACCAGCCGGGTCCGAGGCCGAGGTGGGTGCGGGCCGAACCGGGGGGCGCGGAAGCATCGTGACCGTCGCCGCGGATGAGTTGCTCAGAGCTGGCGCCGTTGTCGGAGAGGAACAGGACGACGGTGTTGTCGAGAGCGCCCATGTCTTCGACCTGTTTCAGGAGCTTACCGATCTCGGTGTCCATGCGGGTGGTCATGGCAGCGTGGATGGCCATCTTCAGGCGCTGGAAAGAGCGTTGCTCCGGAGTGAGCGAGGCCCAGGGGACGGCGCGGGCGACTTCGCCGGGCCCGACCTTGGCTATCAGTTCGGCGTCTGGCGTGTTCCAGGGTGTCCACATGCCCGGCTCGAGCGGAGCGAGCGGGCAGTTGACTAAACCCATGCGGAGCATGCGCTGGTGCTTGCGCTGCCTGGCCACATCCCATCCGCCGGCGAAGCGATCGTTGTAGGCTTCAATGTCGGCGGGCAAAGCCTGGAGCGGGAAGTGGGGGGCGTGGAAGGCGGCGTAAAGGAGGAAGGGCGAGGCGGGGTGCTGGCGGGCATGGTCGCGGAGGAAGCGAACGCCGTAGTCGGCGATGGCGGTGGTGGAGTAGTAGCCGGGTTCGGGCGTGGGCAGGCGCTCGCCATCGAGTTCGTGGCGGTTCTGGGTGAAGAAGCGAACCTCATCCAGCATGGTGTAGGAGTGGTCGAAGCCGGCGCCGTGCTGGCCGGG
>JBBQLF010000754.1:0-2014 GCA_038327695.1 Bryobacterales bacterium | reverse complement strand
GAAGCCCGCCTCGGCCGCCCCCTTGAGCGCCTGGCGCATCATCGAGGCCTGTCACGAGGCAGGCATACCCAAAGGCGTGGTCAACTTCGTGACCGGCTCCGGCAGCGCACTCGGCGCGGCTCTAGTCCACGCCAAGCCGCTCAAGGCGATCAGCTTCACGGGCTCCTGCCAGATCGGCCAGTGGCTCCACGCCGAGGCCTCCAAGCGCCATCTCCGCATTCAACTGGAAATGGGCGGCAAGAACCCCACCATCGTGCTGGCCGACGCCGACTTCGCCACGGCGGTGGAGAACACCGTCAACGCCTCGTTTTTCTCCACCGGCCAGAAATGCACCGCCACTTCGCGAGCCATCGTCGAGGATGCTATCTATGACCGTTTCGTCGACGCGGTTGTCGAACGGACCAGAAAATTGAAGGTCGGTGACGGCATGCAGGCTGGCATCGACATCGGCCCGTGCGTAGACCGTTCCCAGCTCAACACCGTCCTCCATTACATCGAGACCGGCCGCAAGGAAGCCGGCGAGCCGCTCTGCGGCGGCCGCCACCTCACCGATGGCCCCTACGCCAACGGCTTCTTTGTGGAGCCCACCGTCTTCGCCAATGTCACCCCGGATATGGTGATCGCCCGCGAGGAGATCTTCGGACCCGTGCTGGCCATCCTCCGCGCCCGCGACTTCCCCAATGCCCTGGAGATCGCCAACGGCAGCGAATTCGGCCTCTCCGCCTCCATCCAGACCACCAATATCTCGCGCATGTATGAGTTCATCTACGGCATCGAGGCAGGGCTTGTCACCGTCAATCTGCCCAGCGCCGGCGTCGAGTATCAGCTGCCCTTCGGCGGCTCCAAGGACTCCAGCTTCGGCCCCAAGGAACAGGGACCGGCCGCCATGGAGTTTTATAGCGACTACAAAACCGTTTACGTGAAATACTAGACAGATCTGAACTGCGATGAAACTAGGACAAGTTTGGTGGCAGGGCCGTCTCACAGCGGCCGTTTTTGAAGCCGGGCAGGCCCGCCCGATCCCCGGCTATACCGTGCGGGAACTCGTTGAACGCGCCGAGAAGGAACACGTCACCCTCACCGAGTTGGCGATCCGCTACGCAATGCGCGGCCACGAACATCACGAGCCCGCCATTCCGATTGAACCGCGTGAGGTTTGGGCCTGCGGCTGCACCTACGAGATGAGCGCCTCGTTCCGCGATGCCGAGCATGGTTCGCGAGAGGGCTTCTACCGCCATGTTTTCGTGAGCCCGCGGCCGGAGATCTTCTTCAAGGGCACGTCTCGCGTGTGCGTCGGCCCTAACGCCAGGATCGGAATCCGGCCGGATTCCACCTTCACCGCGCCAGAGCCGGAACTCGCCGTGCTACTCGGCGCCAAAGGCCGCGTGCTCGGCTACACGCTCGCCAATGACGTTTCGGCCTGGGACATCGAGCGCGAAAACCCGCTCTACCTGCCGCAATCGAAAGTCTATACCGCCTGCTGTTCGCTGGGGCCCTGGTTCGTCACGCCCGACGAACTCACAGACCCTTACAGCCTGGCGATGTCGCTGATCATCCGGCGCGGCGAGCAAGTGCTGTTTGAGGGCGAAACCTCCACCGCCAAGCTCGGCCGCAAGATCGAACAACTGACTGAGTACCTCCTGCGCGCCAACCCCGTGCCCGCCGCCAGCGTCCTGTTGACCGGCACCGGCATCATCGTCACCCAGGAAGCGGCGCTGGCCCCTGGCGACGTCGTGACCATCCATGCACCCGCCATCGGCACGCTGACCAACGAAGCGGCCCTCGTTTAGCTCTCTTCGTCCAAACCTTCCAGTCTCTCGGCTTCGGCGGCAAACCGTTTCAGTACCTGGATGGACGGGCCGCTGGAAAAGCCGGCCAGGCGCAGCCGCCGGAACACGGAAACCAGCTTGCTTGGCTGGAGCAGCAGTGTGCCCAAATCCTTGCCCCGGTACTTGCGCGCCAGCCACTGTTGCACCATTTCGGCCTCATTTGTGCCCGAAAACGCGTCAGAAGT
>JBBQLF010000753.1:0-2028 GCA_038327695.1 Bryobacterales bacterium | reverse complement strand
CAGTTTCAAACCGAAGTGAATGTAAGGCGGGAAGCCGGAAATCGCGGTGATCTTCCCGAACAGTGAGTTGGTTGGCGCGGTATTGGGCGCCGCCAGATTGGGTGGTTCCTGGCGTTCAGGAACTCCGTCCTGCATGGCAGGTGGAGCTTCCCGGTGAGAGTTACCCGGTGGAACTGCAACTGCTCGGCGGGGTTGCGGTGGAAGGCGGCGGTGTTGAACCAGGTATCGGGCGCCGGCGCCGGGCCACTCAGCGGCGCACCTGCACCGGCAGGCGCCGGCGCTCCGCGCTCTTGAATCCGGCCGCCGATGCCGACAGCGTGTGGACGCGCGGCTGCAGGCAGGGCAGGTCATACAACCGGCGTCGTTGCTGGCAGCCGGCATCTTCACTGCGGTCTGTGTGTTGGTCATGGTGATCAGGACACTCGGAACGGCGGTTCCGGAAGGTTCGGTCACCCGCCCGGCCACCCGGCCGCGAGCGTCCTGGGCCGAGGCCAGGGCGTAGAAGACAACGGTCAGAAACGCGAGATACCGCATCATGAAGACAACACCATGGCTACTCCGTTTCGCCGGGACCCGGATGATGGAGGGCCGCCAAGAAGTCTATCAAAGCTCGACACCTCTGCCGGAACCCGGGTGAGTGGACGGGCAGGCCTCGGCCGGAGGCTTCCACGGCCATCCACCCATCTAGGCGATGCCGAGCTTCTTTTGCATCTCCTCCAGCGTGTGTCCCTTCGTCTCCGGGTACCAGATGAGCACCACGAAGAACTGGACGACCATCATGGCCGCGAAGAACACAAACGGCGCTGCCCCGGACGACGCGGCCAGCATGGGGAATATGCCGGAGATGATGGCGTTCATGATCCAGTGCGTGAAGCTGCCGAGCGCCTGGCCATTGGCCCGCACGCGGTTCGGAAAGACTTCGCTGAGATAGACCCAGATCACCGCGCCTTGCGAGAAGGCGAAGAAGGCGATGAAGCCCACCAGCAGCCACACCAGCCAATGCTGGTTCGCCTTGGTGGAGAAGATGTAGGCCACACCGGCCAGACTGATGGCGGTGCCGACTGAGCCCACCAACAGCATGGTGCGGCGCCCGATCCTATCAATCACCGACATGGCGATCATAGTGGCGGCGAGGTTGGTGCAGCCGATGGCGACGGCCTGCAGATCACCACTCACCTTGCTGAAGCCGGCCGCGGCGAAGATATCGTTCAAGTAATACAGCACGGCGTTGATGCCGGAGAGCTGATTGAACATGCCGATGCTGACGGCCAGGAAGATCGGGAAGCGGTATTTCCAGGAGAAGAGCGACTCGCTGCCTTTGCCGTGATCGGCATCGATAGAGCTCACGATGTCGTTCAGGTCCTGCTGGTAGTTTTCTTCGCCGGTCAGGCGGAGCACTTCGCGCGCCTCCTGGACGCGGCGCATCTTCACGAGCCAGCGGGGGCTCTCCGGGATGAAGAAGAGCATCAGCAGGAAGAAGGCCGCGGGCACCGCCGCCACGCCCAGCTTCCAGCGCCACTCGGCGTCACCAAGGCCCATCAAACCCACGACGTAGTTGGAGAGGTAGGCCATCAGGATGCCGAACACGATGTTGAACTGGAAGAAGCCCACCAGCCGGCCGCGCCAACGGGCCGGGGCGATCTCAGCGATGTACATCGGGCCCAGCACGGAGGAGCCGCCGATGGCGAGGCCGCCCAGGAATCGCGAGAGGACCAGGCTGTTCCAGTCCCAGGCGAACGCGCAGCCGATGGCGCTGAGGAAGTAGAGCACGGCCAGCACGCGCAGGCAGGGCCGGCGGCCGTACTTGTCGCCGGGGACGCCGGCGAACATGGCGCCGAGGATGGTGCCATACAATGCGCTGGCGACAGTGATGCCGAGCGAGGCGGGCGTCAACGAGAACAGGTTCGTCAGGGCATGCGTAGCGCCGGCAATGACGGCCGTGTCGAATCCGAATAGCAGGCCCCCGAGGGCCGCCACAATCGTGCTCTTGAGCAGGTAAGCGTTGAGTTTCATAGTGCTTTGTTTCGC
>JBBQLF010000752.1:0-2033 GCA_038327695.1 Bryobacterales bacterium | reverse complement strand
CTCCACGCTGGCTCGGCGAATGATGGAGAGAACCAAAATCTACACGGCGCTGAAGGGCGTGCGTGGCCGGGCGCCAGTGGATCTGGCCGGGTTGGAACAGTTGCTGGTCGCCTTCAGCCGGTTGGTGGTGGAGCAACGCTGGATCAAGGAGATCGATATCAATCCCTTGCTGGCCTCGCCGGAACGCCTGGTGGCGCTGGACGCACGCGTGGTGCTGCACGATCCGGAGACGAAACTGACGGATCTGCCGAGGCCGGCCATTCGCCGCTACCCGATTCAATATGCAGCCGAGTTCCAGGTGCGCAGCGGCGCAACCGTGGACATCCGGCCCATCCGGCCCGAAGACGAGCCGATGATGGTGAAGTTCCATGGATCACTCTCGGAACGCACCGTCTATCAGCGCTACCTGCAACTGCTGAACGTAGACCAGCGCACCGCCCATGAGCGGCTGACGCGCATCTGCTTCATCGACTATGCGGAGCAGATGGCGCTGGCCGTGGAGCGGACCAACCCGGCGACAGGCGAGCGCCAGATCGTTGGCGTCGGCCGCCTGCAAGGTCTGCGCGCGGCGGAGGCCGAGTTCTCCATCGTGGTCAGCGACGAGTTCCAGAAGCAGGGCCTGGGCACGGAACTGCTCAACCGCCTGATCGACGTCGCCCGGAAGGAAGGCGTGAAGGTGATCACGGCCGACATTCTCGCCGAGAACTCCGCCATGCAGAAGGTCTCGGAAAAGGCTGGATTCAAGCTGACTCGCGATCTTGGTGAACCGGTGATCAGCGCCCGGCTCGAACTGGTCCAGCCCTTAAGCGTGTAGCTGGACATTGACGCGCGCGGCGGCCTTCAGAACGGCATCCCAGTTGCCGTCGGCGATGGGGATCCCGTTGGCCCGGCGATCGGCTTCGATCCGCCACTCAGGGTCTCCCGCCACCAGAACCTCGTCGTAGCCGGGGGCAGCGGGGGTGTCCTTCATCAGGCCCACCACTTTCTCCACCCGGGCGGTAAACTCTTCCAGTGGCATGAAGCGGGCTACGTCGATGGCGATAAAGGTTTGGCTCACGCGGACGGTACGGCCGCGGAAGCGGATGCCGCCGATCTCAGTGGACATGGCGCCGCCACCCAGAACGGAGCACAGGATCTCCACCATCATGGCGAGGCCGCTGCCTTTGTAGCCGCCGAGAGGCATGAGCATGCCGCTATAGGCCTGCTTCGTGTCGGTAGTGGGGACGCCTTCGGAGTCGAAGGCCCAGCCGGCTGGAATCTCGCTCTGATCGTTGAGAAACGCCTTGAAGATACGGCCCGCCGCCACGGTGGTGGTAGCCATGTCCAGCAACCAGGGGCCGGGGACGGACATGCAGATGGGGTTGGTGCCCAGCCGGCCTTCCTTGCCTTGCCACGGCGGGACGATGGGCGAGGCATTGCACATAACAATGCCGATCTGGCCGGCGTCGCGCATCTTCTGCGCCCACCAGGCGGCGGCCCCGAAGTGATTGGATTCGCGCGCCACCACCAGGGCCAGGCCCTGGGCGCCGGCGATCCGGATGGCGTGCCGGCAGCAGGTGTCGGCCACCCACTGGCCGAGGCCGTTCCGGCCATCCATGAGCAGGCAGGACCCGAACTCGGAGATCACCTCGCCGTCGGCACTGGCGTCCATTTCTCCGGCCAGGAGTTGATCGATGTAGAACGGCAGCAACTGGATGCCATGAGAATCGACGCCGCGGAGATTGGAGGCCACCAGGCACTCGGCCACAACGCGAGCCTTGTGCGGGGGGACCTGCGCCCCCAGGAGGACTTGTTCCACGACGCCCAGGAGGGCGGATTCAGTAAGGACGGGCATGTCTCAACAGGTTAGCCTAATCGAGCGACCAATGGCCTCAGCAGGCCAGCCCGCGGGCGCTACAGCTCGCGCGGATCGATGGTGCAACGCCCCGCCACCGGCTTCTGTCCCGCAAAGTAGATGCGGAGTAAGTTCACAGGCCAGGCCGCTGGAGCTGCAGCCCCGCCACCGGCTTCTGTCCCGCAAAGTAGATGCGGAG
>JBBQLF010000751.1:0-2037 GCA_038327695.1 Bryobacterales bacterium | reverse complement strand
CGGTCGTTCGGGCGGCACCAGTTCCTGGCAGCCCGGAGGGCGGCCTCCATCTGGGGCCGGCGCGCCGCGTCCTCAATGGGAGCACTCGGGAGGGCGAATCCCAACGTCAGGGACTTGGCACCGGCGGCGGGTTCGGCCTGGTAGGACCACGCATTCTGGCCGTTCACGCGAATCTGCCAGTCGGTTGGCTTCGGCGCCGGCAGCGGACCGGACTCGCCGGCGTGGATGGCCACGACGGCGTCGAGGGTAGAGTCCGGACCCGTTTGAGACCGCAGGCACGTGACTCGTGCTTCGACCCGGCTGGCGGCCACGGTGGCGTGGTTGATCCGGCCAATGGCCTGTAGGGCATTGCAGACCACCTCAGAGTCCTGATTGAGGCTGCGCCGCATCTGATGCAGAAGCTGGAGAAACCGGGTATCCCCCGTGCGGCCCATGGCCCAGGCGGCCGACGAGCGCGATTCGGCATCCGGAGACTCAGCCATTTTAACCATGCCGATCACGGCCGACGTCATCCCCTGCAGATAAAGGCCGACCAGGGAATTGGCGCAGACCCGCGGGCTGGGATCCTTCAGACCGCGCTCCAGGCGCTCAGAGGAGGTCTCCGCGCCCATGGACCAGAAAGCCTCCATCGCGTTGGCCCGGACGCGGGGGTCCGGATCCTCCTCCAAGGCCTGATACCAGTTCTGCGCGCAGGTGAAGCGCCCCAGCAGCAGGGCCATTCGCGCTCGAACCCGGGGATCCTCGCTGTGGCGCAGCGGGGATCCCCGGGTTCGAGCGCGAATGGGATCCTCGCTGTGGCGCAGCGGGTCCAACATCGGGAGAAGGCAGAGGCCGCCGCTCAGAGCATCGAGCAATCCCAGGAGAAACTCGGGGTCGGGCTTCGGCGGCGCACCCGGCGGCCGCGGATCGGAGCCCTGCAACTCCAGCGCCCGGTCAAACCTCGGATCCATGCGCTGCGCCATCTGTGCCACCACGCCGGCGGCCCCCCGGTCTGTCTGGGCGAGATCCCGCAGCATCGGGATCAGCAGGCCGCGCGCGCTGAGCAAGGCGATGACATAGCGGACCTCCGGCGTATCCCGGGCGCTGGTCAGCATGGCCGTTACCACCTGCCGGAAGACGGCAGGGGATTCGTCGAGTAGTTCCCTGAGCCGGCGGCCCTGGTTTTGCGGGCTGGCGGACAGGGCCTCCACGGCGTGACGGATCTGGGTAGCACTATCACCCACGTAGGGTGTATCGGCGGAAACCAGGAAACCATTAGGGAGAGAGGTGGGCGGCAGCAGATGTTCGGTGGGCGCCTGTATCAGATTGAAAACAATTCTTTTGGCGGCGTTGGGCGGCCGCTTGTGGATTTCGGCGGTGGAGCGGCTCGCGTGGTGGGACCGGGAAATACCGGGAGAGCATCCGGTGCCAGTTCGCACTAGTGTTGCAGGTAGAGTTACCGATGCGAGTCTCCTTCTTTCCATCGCTGAGATGGCCGTTCCCTCTGCGCGCTTCCGCGCCGGAAGCCAACGCGCAGGCCGAGCTGTGCTATCCGCTCGCCCCCGTCCCGTGCGTGGCTGTACTCGGCTGCCAACTCCAGCCCGCGCCCGGCGTGCACTGCCTCCCGCACTGGACAGGCGAGGAGGTAGTCCGGATCGGACCGATGGCATTGGCGGCCTCATTTCAGGACTTGCAACGGCTGGCCGAGATGATGCGGGGCGGGGCATTAGAGCTGCCGGAGCTTTGTTATCCACTGCTGGTGTTCAGCCGTCCCGGGGAAGGGGCGCTGAGTCTGGAACAGCACGACGAGTTGTGGAGCTGGTTTGGGCTGCCTTGTTTCGAGCAGATTCGCGACGGAAGCGGGCGGCTGCTGGCGCACGAGTGCGAGGCGCGCGACGGCTTCCATCTGACCGGCGACGGGCAACCGGCGCAAGTGGGCGGGTGGCTGATGCAGTCCAGTTGCGAATGTGGGCAGGCGACGCCGAGGGTGCGTATCACCGCGATGCGTTGGTCGGCCGCCAATGCGGGCGACTAGCGTCCGATTCGTGACGCCTGCTA
>JBBQLF010000750.1:0-2038 GCA_038327695.1 Bryobacterales bacterium | reverse complement strand
GTCTGATGCAGGCCACATCTTCCAAGACAAGGTCCGGTGTGCCGTGGCTCATGAACCTGCCTGGCATCGGGCGATTCTTCTCGAGCGAGTCCCTGGAAAGAAACGACTCGGACCTTTTGGTGGCGGTGGTGCCCCATATCGTCCGTAGTCCGGACATCCAGGCGGAGAGTATTCGTTCAATTGCGACGGGTACTGAATCCATCTACAAACTGACCTATGCCCAGCCCAAGGAAACCAAGCGCCAGCCGCCAGCCGGCAAGGCGCCCGCTGGTCCGGCTGGACTGCCCGCAGCGCCGGTCACGGCCACGCCCGCGGTGCCACCGCCGTCTCCCGGCGGTGACGCGCCGAGAACCGATCCGCCGCCGCCGCTTTCAGCTGCCCCGCCGCCGGTGCAGGGCAATCTGGAACTGAACCAGGTGGTGCCGGGGTTGGCCCGGCCGTCCGCCGGACCCGGTACGCCCGTGCTGGCGCTGCGCGCCTCCGCTTCGGAAGTAGCCCCCAACGCGACCATCACGGTCAACGTGCAGATTGACAACGTGACGGAGTTGTTCAGCGCCCCGATGCGCATCAAGTACGACAACAAGGTGCTGAAACTGGTGGAGATCAGCCGCGGTGATTTCATGGGCGGCGACGGCCAGCAGGTGACCTTCTCGGAGACCAAGGCGGAGGCCAGCGGCGCGGCCATCATCGGCATGAACCGCGTGCCGGGCGCCGGCGGCATTTCGGGCTCCGGCAATCTGGTGACGCTGAAGTTCCTGGCCATCGGCAAGGGCATGTCGGCGCTCAGCTTTGAGGATTTGACGCTGCGGGATGCGCGGTTGCAGACCATCGCGGTGACGCCGCCGTCCACAGTGATTGTTGTGAAATGAAGCGGTGTGCATTGATGCGGAGAAGGCGTTCGCAACTCGGTTTGTCCCTCGTGGAACTGATCGTCGCGTTTACGATCATGACCCTGCTGACGGCGATGGCTGTGCCCCTGGCCCGCTTCCGCGTGCGGCGCGAGAAGGAACGCGAACTGCGCTATTCCCTGCGGGAACTCCATACGGCAATCGACAAATACAAGGACGCCTGCGACAAAAACGTCTTCCAGGGCAAGCTCGGGACAGATTGCTACCCGGAGAACCTGGAGCAACTGGTGGAGGGCGTCAAGATCGCTTCAGACGCCTCCGGCAAGAAGCTGAAGTTCCTGCGGCGGATCCCGCGGGATCCGCTGACCAATTCCACAGACTGGGGCACGCGTTCCACGCAGGATGACCCGAAATCCACCGGAGGTGGCGGGCAGAACGTCTTTGCCGTATTCACGAAGAGCATGGAGAAAGCCCCGGATGGAACGCCCTATGCGGAGTGGTAAGCGCGGCTTTACGCTCATTGAACTGATGATCGTCATGGCGATCATCTCGATTCTGGCGGCCGTCGCCGCGCCGCTCTACCAGCGCTCCATCGTGCGCGCCAAAGAGGCCGTGCTGAAGCAGAATCTATTCTCGATGCGCACGGTGCTGGACGAATACACCTACGACAAAGCCAAGGCCCCGCAGGCGCTCGATGACCTGGTCAGGGAAGGGTATTTGCGCCAGATCCCGATGGATCCGATCACCGGTACGGCGGAGTGGACCACCATCCAGGAGGATGCCATCACGTCCGTCAATCAGACTGAACCGGGCATCTTCGACGTGCGGTCGAAGTCGGACAAAAAGTCGCTGGAGGGCACCGCTTACAACGAGTGGTGATTTCGGGCTACTTTCACCCGCCTGCTGCATCCAATGGAAATGCCCGAAGCACGCAATGTCCTGGGCGGCGCACTCCAGTGCTGCTGCAAAAACCCTCTCACCGGCTTCTATCGCGACGGCCATTGCCAGACCGGCCCGGAAGACGTCGGCCAACACACTCTCTGCGCCCAGGTGACCCAGGAGTTCCTCTCCTTCTCATTCGCCTGCGGCAACGATCTTTCCACTCCGGCCTTCGGTTTCCCTGGCCTGAAGCCCGGCGACAAGTGGTGCGTGTGTGTGGCGCGCTGGAAAGAAGCCTTGGATGCTGGAGT
>JBBQLF010000749.1:0-2039 GCA_038327695.1 Bryobacterales bacterium | reverse complement strand
GGAACTGCTCGCGGTTGCTCTCCAGGAATTCGAGCCAGCCGGGGTCCTTCTCTGATCTGGGCAAGCCGGACTGGCCCGGCCGGTAGTCGGGTTTGGTGGCCCAGCATTCGCCGTCCACCCACATTCCGTCGAGATCGTACTTGGTGGCGGCCTCGCGGAGTTGCGGAATCATGAGCTCGTCCACGTAACGGCTGTAGGTGGAGGTCTGGTTGACATCGGCCTTGCCATCGGCGTCCAGGCGGGCCCACTCCGGATGACGCTTCACGGCTTCTGAATCCCAAACGCCCGAGAAGTGGATATAAAGGGCCACGCCGCGGCGGGCGGTGACGCGCCGCCAGATCTCGAGTGAGTCTTTGACGATACCCGGCGCCGATGGGCCCACCTGGGAGGGCCAACCGAGCCAGCCGGGGTGGCCTTTGGAGTCGTACTGGACGAAGTCCGGTTTGACCTTGGCCAGGATGTTTTCAACCATGGCCTCCGTGACGTCGCGGCCGAGCACGGTGTCTTTTGCGTTGGGGTGGAGATCGAAGTGGAGTCCG
This sequence comes from Bryobacterales bacterium, assembly GCA_038327695.1. Classification (GTDB taxonomy): domain Bacteria; phylum Acidobacteriota; class Terriglobia; order Bryobacterales; family Bryobacteraceae; genus Paludibaculum. Next base: position 1,500 of record JBBQLF010000749.1, on the reverse strand, counting down.
AAGTAGCTATCGGCCCGGCGCAGCCGCGGCGGCGGCGAAGCCTGGGCGGCGAGGGTTGGAGCAGCGGCCAGCAGGGTGGCGAAATGGCGGCGGGTCAAACGGTGCGGGTGATGGAGCGGCGGCATAGCAACTACAATATAGGAAATCCCTATGTCACTTGAAATCGAGCAGCACGTTCGCGACGGTGTCGTTGTCCTGGCCCTGGATGGGCGGCTGATTCTCGGCGATGAACTGGAGACCTTTCGCGGGGCCATGGAGCAGGTGCTGGCTTCGGGCCAGACGCGCGTGGCGCTGGACATGCGCCATGTGGACTACATCGATTCCAGCGGGCTCGGCTGTCTGGTAGTCCAGCATACTCGCGCCGAGAAGGCGGGTGGCGTGGTGGTGCTGTTTGGGCTTCGTCAGCGGCCGATTGAGCTGATGGTCATCACCAAGCTGGCCACCGTCTTCCGGCTGGCCGAGAATGAGATGGATGCCGTGAGCGCCTGTTTTCCGGATCGGGACGTGAAGCCGTTCGACATTCTGAGGTTCGTGGAGTCGCAGAAGAAAACCGGCGGAGCGGCATGAAACTGGTGGTGGTGGGTGGCGTGGCCGCGGGGCTGAGTGCGGCTTCGCGGGCGCGGCGCGTGGACCGGTCTCTGGACATCGTGGTGCTGGAGAAGGGCGAACGGATCTCCTATGGCGCTTGCGGGCTCCCGTACTGGATTGAAGGGCAGGTGCAGTCCATCGATCAGTTGACGGTTTACACGCCGGAGTTCTTTGCGCGGGAGCGGCAGATCGAAGTGCGCACGGGTTGCGAGGTGACCGTGGTGCGGCACCAGCGCCGTGAAGTGGAACTGCGCAGCGGCGAACGCGTCAGCTACGACCGTCTGGTCTGGGCCGGCGGGGCCCGGCCGGTGGAGGCGGCGCGTGGCGAACGCGTGTTCACGCTGCACACGGACCGGGATGCGGAGCGGCTGCAGGCATTCCTGCTGGCCCGGCAGCCGAAGTCGGCGGCGGTGGTGGGCGGCGGCTACATTGGTCTGGAGATGGCGACCGCGCTGCGCGCGCGCGGGCTGGAAGTGACGGTCTATCAGGATGGCGTTTCGCTGCTGGGGCGCGAGGAAGAGCATCTGACGAAGAAGGTCAGCGAGCGGCTGGCTCGCTGCCGCGTGGACCTGCGTCTGAATACCCGCGCGCCGGCTGTGGATGCCCTGCCGCAGGACTTGGTTCTGCTGGCGACAGGCCTGCAGCCGAACGTGGAGACGCTGCAGGAGGCCGGCGCCGGGATCGGCCGCACCGGCGCGCTGCGCGTGACGGACCGGATGGAGACCACGCTGAGTGGAGTCTACGCCGCGGGCGATTGCTGCGAGTCGCAGCATGTGGTCAGCGGCCGGCCGGCCTGGCTGCCGCTGGGGACCACAGCCAACAAGATGGGGCGCGTGGCGGGCGCCAACGCGGCGGGCGCGCGGGAGCGATTTGCGGGCATCGCCGGGACGTCGATTGTCCGGATCGGCGGGC
>JBBQLF010000748.1:0-2059 GCA_038327695.1 Bryobacterales bacterium | reverse complement strand
GACAGACGCGCACGGTTTCCCGGCACTGGTACACCTCACTAGTACTTGACGCTGGGGAGCACTGGGGCGTGGAGGCGAATCTCTTGGCCGTCGACAAGGCTGGCAACAAACCCGTCGCCGACAACCGCAAAGCGTTTCACGACTACTTCGTCCTGGAACGGCTGGAAGCGGGCGTCGTGCTGACTGGCACCGAGATCAAATCGGCCCGCGAGGGCAAGGTCCAACTGCGCGACAGCTACGTGGACATTCAGGCCGGCGAGGTCTGGATGATGAATGCGCATTTCAGCCCGTACTCCCACGGCAACATCTGGAACCACGATCCCACCAAGAAGCGCAAGCTCCTGCTGCACAAACAGGAGATCACGAAGATGCACGCCAAGATCCGGGAAAAGGGCCTGGCCGTGATCCCGCTGCGGCTGTATCTGAAGGGCGGAATTCTGAAATGCGAGCTTGGCGTCTGTAAAGGCAAGAAACTGCACGACAAGCGCGAAGCCGAGCACAACCGCGACGTGGACATGGAAGCCAAGAAGGCCATGGCCCAGCGGAACGCGCGCTTCTGAGGGCAGGAGACAAGGAACTTCATGGAACTGATTCTAGGCACCGCCAAAGCCGCCGAAATCGAAACCGGCGCGTTCGCCGTCCTGTGCTTTAAGGATGACAAGCCCGGCGACGAACTGGGCGGGGGCATTGTGAAAGAACTCGACGACAGCGGCGAGTTCACGGGCAAGGCCATGGAGACCGCGCTGATCCACCATCCAGCCGGGATGAAAGCCGCGCGGCTGCTCCTGGTGGGCGGCGGCGAAAAGGCCAAGTTCACGCCGGCCGAGATGCGCAAGGCGGGCGGCGTGATCGTCCGCACGATGAAGCCCAAGGGTGTCGGCGACCTCGCCATCCGTCTCAAAGGCGTCACGCTCACACCGGCCATGCTGGAAGCGCTGGTGGAGGGCGTCATCCTGGGCGACTTTGAGCCGGACCAGCACAAGACCGCCGACAGGCCCAGCGAGAAGAAGATCGAGCGGTTCCGGATCTCCGTCCCGGAAGAGACCTTGCCGCTGGTGGAGGCGCTGCGCCGCGGACGGGCCATCGGCGAGGCGCAGAACTTCGCCCGCATGCTGGTCAATGAACCGGCCAATCTGCTCACCCCGCTCAAGCTCGCCGCCCACGCCCGGGAGATGGCCGCGGGCGCCGGCCTGGAATGCGAACTGCTGGACGAGGCGCGCATGAGGCAACTCGGGTTCGGCGCGTTGTTGGGCGTCTCGATGGGCTCGGCCGAACCGCCCGTCATGATCGTGATGAAATACACGCCGGCCGCGCCGCCAGCCAATGGCGACCATCTGGCGATCATCGGCAAGGGCGTCACCTTCGACACGGGCGGCGTGTCCATCAAGCCCTCCGAGGGCATGGAGAAGATGAAGTATGACATGGGCGGGGCGGCCGCGGTGATCGGCGCCATGCGCGCCATAGCGCAGCTGAAGCCCGCCATCCCGGTTACCATGTTTGCCCCGTGTGTCGAAAACATGGTGGGTCACAAGGCGCAGCGGCCGGGCGACATCGTCACTTCCTATCAGGGCAAGACGATCGAAGTGCTCAACACCGACGCGGAGGGGCGCCTCATCCTGGCTGACACGCTCACCTACGCCGCCCGCCAGGGCTGCACCCATCTGGTGAACGCGGCCACTTTGACCGGCGCCATCGCCGTCGCGCTGGGGCACCTCTATGCGGGCGTCTTCTCAAACAACGACGAATTGCAGCGGCGCGTCCTCGACGCCGGCAAGGACGGAGGCGAACGCCTGTGGCCGTTCCCGATGGACGATGACTACAAAGAGTACCTGAAGTCCGCCTTCGCCGATATGGGCAACATCGGCGGCCGGTGGGGCGGCTCCATCACGGCGGCGAAGTTCCTCCAGGAGTTCGTGGAGGACAAGCCCTGGGTCCACCTCGACATCGCCGGTGTGGCGTGGCTGGACGAATCCAAGCCCTATCTGGCAAAAGGCCCGACCGGCACGCCGGTCCGCACCTTCGTCCACCTGGCCACCCATTGGGGCCAGTAGAGACCGCC
>JBBQLF010000747.1:0-2060 GCA_038327695.1 Bryobacterales bacterium | reverse complement strand
CGCTCCGAGATGATTTTCATAACGGTGGTGCCGAGACGCTTGTGGAAAAGCCGCTGCACGGTGGCAGGTGAAACGCCCAGAAAATCGGCAAGGCGCGCCAGCGGCTGCCGCGTGGAAAGATGCGATTGGATCCAGTTCATTGCCCGGTCCACAACCTCATTTCGGGGATCGCGCGCGCTGCCTTCGAAAATGCGCGCAAGGCGCGCCTCGATCACCGCCTGCAGGCCCGCCAGCGCCTCCACCGAATGCGCGTCGCAGCGATGAATTTCGCCGCGGCACAGGGCGTGGAGATGGCGCAGCTCCGTCTGTTCGCCGGATTCGAGCGCATAGTGGGCGAACGTGTCGTTGCGCAGCCGCCGGAGCGCGGTGTGAACGGGTTGGCGCCACATCCACACGAGCAGCCGGCTCGGTCGCCGGGGAACGTCCTGCCAGCCGAAGATGCAGTCCGGTCCGATGAGAATCAGTGCCGGGGAGGCAATCCGTTCGCGCCGGCCTTCGCGCACCAGCAGCGGACTGCCCGCGTCGACCAGCACATACGCCCACCCGTCGTGCCGGCTTTCAGAAATCGGAGACGAACCGTATTGACGGATACCCCAAGCCAAATAAAGCAGCGCACCGGAAAATCCCGCTGGCGCCTGCCAGTGCGCGCGATCCGATGGCGGCAGGATGAGCGCTCGATTTTCTTCACGATGCATCCGGAAAGTTTCCCCGTGGCCGGCAATACAGCAACCGAAAATGTGCCCGCCTCCATGCATTGGCCGGACGGCAAGCAAATTGCTTCAAGCCATGAAATCCGCTGGACGAAACGGATTGCCCGGTCTGCGCCTTGGCGAACGATGAACGGATGATCTGCGGTTCGGCGCCCTCCGTGCGGCCTGCCCGGGGCGCGGCGGCCGGGTGATGACCCTGCGGTGTCTTTTGCGTGAAGCGTTCACTCGCGAAACCGCCGGCGACCTGATGAATCAGTTGCCTTGACCATCCGCGCAATCCAGACAAACCCAATCGCAGATTTTGATCCGCACGGCGGCCGGTTGCGCAACGCAATCCGGCTGACAAAAGATTTTTCAACCTAATGAAGACTCATCCTGAAATCACCTGGTCGATTATGCATCCGGTCAAAGCCAATCCCGCCTACATGCGGCAGGTCGTGGCGGCGGCGGCGCAGTATCACGTCGACAGCTTTGAAATGTGCGGCGACTGCCACTCGACGACCGGCAGCATCGAGGGAGCGATCCGCTTTCGGGATTACCCGCAGGCGGCCGCCAAACTGGATTTGCCGATGCTCGAGGAGAACATCCGGCTGCTGCGGGAAGTCGTGGAGCTGGCGCACCAGTCCGGGCGGCCGCTTTATTACTGGCACCGGGAAGTGATGGTCCCCCGCGCGGTGGTGGAGTCGGTGCCCGGACTGCTGGACGAAAACGGCGAATTCAATCTTTTCGGCGAGGCCTACCACGGTCTCTTGCGCTCCAAGATCCGGGAGTTTTTTGACAACATTCCCGGCATGGACGGCATCGTGCTGACCCTGACGGAGTCCGATTACTCGGTCATTCACAACTCGGACCCGGAGCGTTACCCGCCGCCGCTGGTGATCAGGCGCGTGATCACCACCTTTGCGCAGGAACTGAAGCGTCTGGGAAAGCGTTTCGTCCTGCGCAGTTTCGGTTCCACCAACCAGGATTATGAGGACATTCTGGAGGGGGCCCGGCAGGTGGACGGCGAATTCTCCTTTGAAATCGAAACCAAGATCACGCCCTTCGATTTCAGCCCCTTCCTGCCGATGAACCCGTATTTGAAAAAATCGGGCCGGTCCGCCTTCTCGGCGGAATATGATTCCATCGGCGAGTTTCTGGGCGCCGGTTATCTGCCGGCGGCGGATGTGGAGCGGGTTATGGAGTCGGTAAATTACGCCCGCCAACAGGGGGTCGACCGCCACGTGATTCGCATCGACCGGATCGGGCACGCCACGTTCCTCTGCACCCAAGCCGTCAACCTGATGGCCTATGACCGGGCGATCAACGACCCGAAGGTCAGTGCGGCGGCGGTCTGGCAGGAATGGGCCG
>JBBQLF010000746.1:0-2063 GCA_038327695.1 Bryobacterales bacterium | reverse complement strand
GGCACGAGGCTGTCCAACGGGCTCTGGGTGCGTGAGGTGCGCAAGCTCAGCCAGGGCGGCCACCAGACCTCGATTCTGAGCACCAACTACCGAGCAGGCTACGCTGCTCTGGGGGCATCCATGTTCACCCGATGGTCGCAGGAGAACTTTTTCAAATACATGCGTCAACACTATAGCTTGGATCGATTGGCCGAGCATGGAACTGAGCCTGTTCCCTGCCATTGCTTTCCGTGCAAGCAGAGCGCGCATCTATGATAGACTTCACCCGGAGCGGCGCATGCATACAGCTTGTTTGTTGTTTCTGGTTCTGGCCGGCACGCCGGCACTGGCACAGGAGCAGTGGGTGACCTATGAGGGCAAGAGCGGCCCGGGCAAGGGCAAACACATTGTCTTCGTCGTGGGCGACCAGGAGTACCGGTGCGAAGAATCAATGCCGCAACTGGCCCGGATCCTGGCCACGCAACATGGGTTTCGAACAACTGTGCTTTTGCCGATCAACCGCACCACCGGCGAGATCGACCCCATGACGTTGGACAATATCCCCGGGCTCGAGAACCTCGCCAAGGCCGATCTGATGGTCCTGTTCACGCGGTTCCTGGAGCTGCCCGACGAGCAGATGAAGCACATCATCGACTACACCAACTCGGGCAAGCCGATTATCGGCATTCGAACGGCCACTCATGCGTTCAACTATGTCAAGCGCAAGGACAGCCCGTACGCCCGCTATAGCTACAATAGCCAGGACCCGAAGGGCGGGTGGGGGCGGCTGGTACTGGGCGAGACCTGGATCAACCACTACGGCGCCCACCAGAAAGAGAGCACGCGCGGCGTGATTGCCGATGGAATGGCTCAGCATCCGATCCTGCGCGGGGTTGGAGAGATCTGGGGGCCGTCCGACGTGTACGGCATCACCACTCTGCCCGCGGATGCGCAGCCGCTCATGATGGGCGAGGTATTGAGCGGAATGAGCGCCTCCGATCCGCCGAACCCGGCCAAGAAGCTGGTGCCGGTGGCCTGGCTGCGAAGCTTCACCGGAGAGGCGGGCAAACCGGCGCGTGTGTTCACCACGACCATGGGCCATCCGGGGGACTTTGAGAACGAGGGGTTCCGGCGAATGCTGGTGAACGCCTGCTACTGGGCTTTGCAGATGGAGCGCAGGATCCCGGCCCGCAACAGGGCCGAGCTTACCGGCGTCTACAGCCCGAACGAAATCCACAGCAAGAAGCACAAGGCGGGCCTGAAACCTGCCGATTTGAAATGAGGTGCGGAATGAGTGAGATCTGTACAGAAACCAAGTCGCGGCGCAGTTTCCTTGGCGCTTCGGCGCTGGCGGGGGTTGCCCTGCCGGCGGTCCACGCGGCGGAGAGCAATACGATCCAGGTGGCGCTGATTGGCTGCGGCGGCCGCGGGACGGGCGCCGCGGTGAATGCGCTCCAGGTAAAGAACGGGCCGATGAAGGTCACCGCAATGGCCGACATTCAGGCGGCCAGGCTCAACGACAACCTGGACAAATTGAAGTCGCAGTTCCCGGCGCAGGTGGACGTGCCGCCCGAGCGGCGGGCGCTCGGCTTTGATGCCTACAAAAAGGCGATGGACTGCCTGAAGCCGGGCGACGTGGTCATCCTGGCGACGCCGCCGGCATTCCGTTGGGTGCATTTCCGTTACGCCATTGAGAAGGGCCTGAATGTCTTCATGGAGAAGGCAGTCTCGGTGGACGGCCCGACGACGCGCCGGATGATCGAACTGGGCGAGGCGGCGAAGAAGAAGAACCTCAAGGTCGGCGTGGGCCTGATGGTCCGCCATTGCCGGGGGCGGCAGGCGCTGCTGGAGAGAATCCGCGGCGGCCAGATTGGCGACATCATCGCCATGCGCGCCTACAGGATGGGGCGGGCCGGCGGAACGGCTCCGCCCAAGCCGGATGGGATCAGCGAGGTGCTGTACCAGGTGCAGCGGTTCCATGCTTTTCTGTGGGGCGCCGGCGGCGTATTTAACGACTACAACATCCATCAGATCGATGAGTGTTGCTGGATGAAGGGGTCCTGGCCGGTTGAGGCGCACGGCAT
>JBBQLF010000745.1:0-2065 GCA_038327695.1 Bryobacterales bacterium | reverse complement strand
GGGGAAGACCTCCCAGATCAATCTACCCACCGGGATTGTGGCCGATCCCAACGGCGCCATCTATTTCGCCGACACCAACAACCACGCCATCCGCAAGCTGGGTACGGACGGAGTTTTCACGACCATCGCCGGCACGGGCGTGGCCGGAATCTCCGGCGACGGCGGTCTGGCGATCGATGCCAAGCTCAACCACCCCATCGGCGTGGCGCTTGACTCGGCCGGCAGCCTCTATGTTGCCGATCAGATGAACAACCGGATTCGCAAGATCAACCCGGCCGGCATCATCACCACTGTCGCGGGTACGGGCATCCCTGGATACTCCGGCAATGGCGGTCCGGCCGCGAGCGCGCAACTCCGCTACCCCAGCGGCGTGGCCGTGGATGCCTCCGGCAACATCTTCATTGCCGACACGTCGAACAGCCGGATCCGGGTCGTCCTGGAAAACCGGACGATTCACAACGTGGCGGGCAACGGCCGGTTCGACGACTATGGCGATAACGATGCGGCCTTGAACGCGGCATTGCGATTCCCGGTTGGCATCGCGATGGGAACGGGCGGCAAGATTTACGTCGTCGATACCCAGAACAGCCGCATTCGCCTTCTGACCCCCATCGCGCCGGCGCCCACGTCGGTGGGCCCGCCCAGCATTAATGAGGGTGGCATTGTTACTGATACAGCCTTCGGAGCGGCACCGGCGGCCGCACCGGGCTCCTGGGTGGAGATCCAGGGTGCCAATCTGGCGGCAGCCACGCGGGAGTGGACCCCGGCCGATTTTGACGGCGCCATGGCCCCAACGGTGCTGGAAGGCACACGCGTCACCATCGGCGGCGAGGCGGCCTACCTGTCCTTCGTAAGCCCCAACCGGCTCAGAGTGCAGGTTCCTTCCAGTGTCAGCACCGGCAGGCAACCCGTGCGCGTGGTCACCGCGGCGGGCACCAGCGAGGCCTACGACCTCACCGTGAACGAGACGGAACCCGGGCTGAACGCACCGGCGGCCTTCCGGATCGACGACAAGCAGTTCGCTGCCTCGCTGCTGGAAGACGGCGCCACGTGGGCGCTGCCCGGCGGAGCGGTGGAAGGCCTGGCCTCCCGGCCCGTCCGCGCTGGCGAGACCCTGACGCTCTACGGCGTCGGTTTCGGCCTCGTCACGCCGGTGGCCAACGCGGGCGAGACGGTCCGGGCTGACAACGCGCTCACCCGCCCCATTGAGATCCGCTTTGGCGATACCGCCGCACAGGTCTCCTACGCGGGGCTGGCCCCCGGCAAAGTGGGGCTCTACCAGTTCCGGGTGGTGGTACCGGCTCTCGCCGAGGGCGGCGCCGTGCCGCTGACTTTCCGGCTGGATGGCGTCGAGGGCAAGCAGACGCTGTTTGTCGCCGTCGAGAACTAGCCAAGGGGCGCTGCCCCTTGAAATCCCCGCAGAATCAGCACATTCGACGACGTTACAACCCCCGTTACATCGTTGTTTGACAGGTTCTGTCAAAGATCGAGCGGGTAAGAATCTAGATCGGCTCGTAGGGTTTGATATTGGCGGCGCTCAGGCAACCGCGCGCCGCCTCTGCCTGCGTCTCGCTGACGTAGAAAAAGGCGCCGATCAACTCCCGCACAAACAGCACCCCGCCGCGGTAGCTGTCCGGCTCCACCAGGTACTCCAGACCCGCGGCATCGAACATGTCCTCGATCTTTTTCGCCTCGCGAAGGCGCTTGGCGATATAGATCAAGACCAGCTCCTGTTCCCCAAAGAACGCTTCCTCTTGCCGCATAAGTCCACTTCAGCGTAGCGCAAGAGAGAACTTCGGCGCCCCGCCGCCACTACGGCTTTGAAAATGAGCCCCGCCACCGCTGTTCGCACCGACGAAGAACTCCTCCACTGGCTTGCCCTGATCCTGACGCCCGGCCTGGGTCCGAAAAAGACAGCCACGCTGATCGAGCGCTACGGCTCGCCCGTTTCGGTCTTCCGGGCCTCTGCCAGCGAGCTGACAGCGGCCGGCATCGGCCCGGCGGTGGCCCGCAGTATAGCGAGCGGCTGCTGCTTTGAAGAGGCGGTGGAGCAGCATGAGAAGAT
>JBBQLF010000744.1:0-2066 GCA_038327695.1 Bryobacterales bacterium | reverse complement strand
GGACGCGGCCGTGAGCGCCTCCAACTCGACGCCCGTCGGCCCGCAGGTGGCTACCGAGGTCTCGATGAGAATTCCACCGGCCTGAACGGTGGTGACCACATCGGCGTGAGTCAAGGCCAGCGGGTGGCAGAGCGGGATCAGTTCGTGCGTCCGCTTGGCGGCCATGATGCCGGCGATGCGGGCCACCTCCAGCGGATTGCCCTTGGGGTTGTCCGGCAGCGCGGCCAGAACGGCGGGTTTCAGGCGCACAAAGGCACGGGCGCGGGCGGTGCGCCGGGCCTGCGGCTTTTCGCTGACGTCTACCATGCGGGCGTCACCGGCGCTGTCATAGTGGGAGAGCTTGTTCATAGGGGCAGAACCTGGATCAGGTCGGACGCAGCGTAAGATGGCCGGTCCGGGGCGGCAACCAGGTAGCAGTTGGCGCGCGTGATGGCGGCGATGTCTCCGGAGCCGGACCAGGGGAGCGGGGCCACCGTGCCGCCGGGCAGCAGCCGCGCCGGCAGAAAGCGGGTCAGTCCCGGCTTGTGCTGAAACGGCGCAGCCAATGGGGCCAGGGTGAGGGCCAGCGCGGGCTCGGTAACGCCGGCCAGCAACTCCAGCGCGGCGCGGGCAAAGACCTCGAAACAGACCATGGCGGAAGCGGGATTGCCGGGTAGTCCGAAGAAGAAGGTGCCGGCAGCCTTGCCGAAGACGCAGGGTTGTCCGGGTTGGATCAGTACGCGGTCGAAGTAAAACTGCGCTCCCAAATGGTGGAGGGCGTTCTCGACGAGATCATACTTGCCGGCGGAAACGCCGCCCGACAACAACAGGAGATCCGCCTGCAGACCGTCGTGGAGGATGTCCATGGTGGCGTCGAGCCGGTCTGGCGCGATGGGCAGGACGACGGCTTCGCCACCGGCGCGCAGGACTTGGTGGGCGAGCGACCAGGCGTTGGAATTACGGATCTGGTGCGGAGAAGGATGGCTATCGATCGGCACAATCTCATCGCCGGTGGAGACGATGGCCACGCGGGGGCGGCAGTAGACACTGACGACGGCGGCACCCACACTGGCGAGCAGAGCGGTCTCGGGGTAGCCGATGCGCTGCCCGGGTTGCAGGATCGCGTCGCCCGAGCGCGCGTCACAGCCCTGCGGGTTGATGTTGTCTCCGGGTTCCAGCGTGCGGTCAATGATCACGAGTGCGCCTTCGCCGCGAGTGTGTTCCACCATGACGACAGCGTCGGCGCCCGGCGGGACGGTGGCGCCGGTCATGATTTCGACCGCCTGGCCGGGCAACACAGTCAGATGGGCGGGTTGGCCGGCCCGGATCTCGCCAATGACTTCCAGTGTGCCCGGCAGGTCGTTGGCGCGCACGGCGAAGCCATCGCGCATGGAGCGAGGCTGCGGAGGGTAGTCCCGGTCAGCATGGATGGCCTGCGCCAGCACCCGGCCGGCGGCCTCTTCCAGCCGGACGAACTCGGTTTTCAAGGGCGGCAACGCCGCGCGCACCTCGTCCATGACGGTGCGGCGGGCATCAGAAAAGGACAGGGCGGCCACGTGGGTATTGTAGCCTGTGGTGTATGGTGCGTTCGACCTTGTGTGAGATGGTGGAGTTGCTGCGGCTCGGCTCAGTGTCGCCGGCCGAGCTGCTGCGCGCCCATCTGGAGCAGATTGAACGCGTCAATCCGCGCGTCAACGCCTTCATTGAGGTGTATGAAGAGGGCATCGGCGGCGGGGCCGGCGGCGTGCTGGCCGGCGTGCCCGTCACGGTCAAGGACGCCTTCGACATCGCTGGGCGCGTGACCAGCTGCGGGAGCCTCTTGCGCCGCGACGCGGTGGCGCGCGCCGATTCCACCGTGGTGGCCCGGTTGAAGGCGGCGGGCGCGGTGATCATCGGCAAGACCTCCACGCCCGAGTTCCTCTACAACTACGTCACCGAAAACCGGATCATCGGCCGCACCAGCCATCCGCTGGATGAGACGCGCACGCCGGGCGGCTCCAGTGGCGGCGAGGCGGCGGCCATCTCATCCTTCATGAGCGCCGGCGGCGTGGGCAGTGACGGAGGCGGCTCCATCCGGGAACCGGCCC
>JBBQLF010000743.1:0-2075 GCA_038327695.1 Bryobacterales bacterium | reverse complement strand
CGGCAACAGCGGCAGCGGTCTCCCTCTGGCGCCGAAGGCCACCGCAGAGGATTTGATCGAACTGCCAACCCTCGCGGACGGCGTGCGCGCCCAGCAGCACGGCCTGCTCACGGCCGGTCTCGGAAAGGCGGTCATAGTCGTCGCGCGTGCCGGCCTGGCCGTGGCGGAAGAAGAAGACTGTACTCAAGCAATTCGCTCCCGGAGCCGGGCGTTGGCGCCGCTGAGCTCACCCACCATTTCATCAAACCGCGGCGAGCCCTGCTCTGGCGTGCCGCCATCCTACAATGGTTATCTATGGCCGCTCTAGCACCGCCGCTTGCTACTCAAGAACAGATTGCAAAATATGAACCGGTGATCGGGTTGGAGGTGCATGTCCAGCTCGGCACCAACACGAAGATTTTCTGCTCGTGCCCGAATGAGTTTGGCGCGGCTCCGAACACCAATGTCTGCCCTGTGTGCCTGGGGCTGCCCGGAGCGCTGCCTGTGCTGAATCAACAGGCCGTGGAACTGGCGGTCGTTGCGGCGCTGGCGCTCCATTGCCAGGTACGGCCTGAATCGATCTTCGCGCGGAAGAACTACTTCTATCCGGACCTGCCGAAGGGATACCAGATTTCGCAATACGACCGGCCCGTGGCCGAGCATGGTTGGATGGACATTGTGCTGGGCGGCGGGACCACGAAGCGAATCGGCGTCACGCGCCTGCACATGGAAGACGACGCCGGCAAGAACACCCACGATGGATACAGAGACAGCGATTCGTACTCCTACGTCGATCTGAACCGCACGGGCTCGCCGCTGGCGGAGATTGTCAGTGAGCCCGAGATGCGCAGTAGCGAAGAGGCTTTCCAGTATCTGACGGAGATGAAACTGGCGCTGCAGTTCGTGGGCGTGTCGAGCTGCGATATGGAGAAAGGGCATCTGCGCTGCGACGCCAATGTGAGCGTGCGGTTGCGCGGAGCGGAGAAGTTCGGGACGAAAGTGGAGATCAAGAATCTGAACTCGTTCCGCTTCCTGAGGCAGGCGATTGACTACGAGATCGCGCGTCAGGCCGGCGTACTCGAGGACGGCGGCACAATCATCCAGGAGACGCGCCTTTACAACCCGGATCTGGACGAGACCGCCGGCATGCGCAGCAAAGAGCAGGCGCACGACTATCGCTACTTCCCGGAGCCGGATCTGGTGCCGTTGCGGATCAGCGATGAGTGGTTGCAGCGCGTGGTGAGCTCCATGTCCGAACTGCCGGCGGACATGCGGCGGCGGTTTGTCGAGGTCTACGGATTGAGCGAGTATGACGCGCAGGTGCTGACGCAAACGCGCCCGCTGGCAGAGTTCTACGAACAGGTGGTGCGAGCGTCGGGCGATCCGAAACAGGCCGCGAATTGGACGACGGGCGATCTGATGGGCCTGCTGAACGCCGATGGCCGCCAGATTGAACTGTCGCCGGTTTCAGGCCGGCAGCTGGGCGAGCTGATCGCTCTGATCGGAAAAGGAGAGCTGACGGGTAAGCTGGCCAAAGACATCCTGCCGAAGATGTACGAATCGGGCGAGGCCGCGCCGGTAATCATGGAACGCGAGGGGCTGAAGGCCATCTCCGACAGCGGCGAGATCGAAAGGATCATCGATGAGGTCATCGCCGCCAACCCGAGACAGGTGGAGCAGTATCGGGGCGGCAAGACATCCGTCATGGCGTTCTTCATCGGGCAACTGATGAAGGCCACGCGCGGGCAGGCCAATCCGGCGACGGCCACCGAGATTCTAAAGAACAAGTTGGGGTAGTGCCGGATGACGGAACTCCACTGGTCGCGCGGACCGCACCAATTGCGGCTGACCGAGCCGTGGATGCTGCCGCTGCCGGGCCATGTGCTTTGGGCCCAAGCCGCGGAAATGCGGAGATTTCTTGCGGCCACCGGGAACACCGTGACGGGCAGGGAGCTGGCTGTATTTGGGGCTACGGACCTCTCCTGGTTCGTGGTGATTTCCGGCGCCGCCCCTGGCGAGTTGGCGTGGACCGAGGATTCGCGTGAAGCAGACGGGCGCGAGGTGGTGATCCACAGCGTGCTGCGCAGCGGTCACCT
>JBBQLF010000742.1:0-2078 GCA_038327695.1 Bryobacterales bacterium | reverse complement strand
TCTGGAGCTGGCTGATGGCGGAGGACATGGAGCGCAACGCCTGGTCATGCGTGGAGAGGCCGGCGCGGCGGACAGCCAGCGGTCCGTAGTAGGACGTGACGCCTTCGGCCAGCCAGAGGCTGCGCGTGTAGACCTCGTTCTCATAGTCGAAGGGGCCCAACTCCACGGGCCGCAGGCGCTTCACGTTCCAGAGGTGAACGTACTCGTGGCTGACCAGACCCAGCCAGCCCAACCGGGACGGCCGGCGCGGTGCAGCGGCTCCCACCGCCGCCGGGTTTTCCGGCGCCTCCTGCGTGTTGGCGTAGGCCCAACGGCTGCCGCCCAGCCACGTGGAATTCTTGTGCTCCAAGCCACCGCCGCTCTCCACCAGCATGTTGAAGAAGACGTACTTTTCGTACGGCAGGCCGCCCCACTGGCGGCTGTACTCGGCGACGATCCTGGCCACGTCCTTCGCCGAGGCAGGACCATCCCACATGGGCCCCTCGCCCTCATTCACCAGGTAATGCTTGCGGCCGTCCACCTCAAACTCGTGGATCGGTGCGTTGCCCGCGTAGATGGGACAATCGAGCAGTTCATCGAAATCGGCGGCCACCCAGGTGTCAGGTGCGGGCCCGTTCTTCATGCCGCTGATGCTCTTGCGCCAGGTGGGCGGCAGTTCAACCTTCACCTCGTAGGGACGCTTGTCCGCGCCCACCAGTGTAAGGAAATTCGGTGCGCCGTTGAGCATAGCAAACCCGGCATCCACCCAGTTGCCCTGCACGCTCATCTCGTGGGCATAGACGCGGTAGGAGACTTCGATGCGCGCCTCATTGGCCGCGTCCACGCGCCAACGGTTCTTGCGGGTCTTGGTCCACGTGAGCGGCTTGCCGGCGGCACTGCGCGCCTGGAAGTTCTCGACGTTGCGGGCGTACTCGCGGACGAGGTAGGAACCCGGAGTCCAGACCGCCATGTAGAGTTCCACGGACGGCGCGGCCGCCGGGATGGAGGCCGTGACTTCCAGGTAATGCGTGTGGGGCTCAGGGAACCGCAGGGTGTAGCGGATTGGATCCTGGGCAAGCGCAACCAGTGTGAAGGCGAAGAAGATGATGAGGGTTTTCATGGGCTCAGAACTAGAATGGAGAGAGATTGAAGAAAAAGTTTACCATTCACGTTCTCGGCGCGGGGCTTGCCGGCAGTGAAGCCGCCTGGCAGATTGCGCGGGCCGGCTTGCCCTGCACGTTGTCCGAGATGCGGCCTGTGCGCAGCACGGAGGCCCACCAGACGGCGGATTTCGCTGAGCTGGTCTGTTCCAATTCGCTGAAGAGCGATTCGGAGAACTCGGCATCCTGGCTGCTCAAGCACGAGATGCGTCGGCTGGGGTCGCTGGCGATGGAGGTGGCGGAGCGGGCTCGCGTGCCGGGTGGCCAGGCGCTGACGGTGGACCGCGAACTCTTCGCGCGCGGCATCACCGCCGCGCTGGAGGCCGAGCCCCTGGTGGAAATCCGGCGGGAGGAGGTCACGCGGATTCCCGAAGAAGGCATTGTCGTCGTGGCCACCGGACCGCTCACTTCCGCGTCACTGGCGGAAGATATTGCCCGGCTCACCGGCAGCGGGCGGCTGTACTTCTACGACAGCATCAGCCCGATTGTGGACGCCGAGTCGATTGATCGGGACAAGGTCTTTGCCGCATCCCGCTATGGAAAGTCGATCGACGGCAGCGACGACTATCTGAATTGCCCGTTCAACCGCGCGGAGTATGAAGCTTTCGTCGATGCGATCCTCACCGCCGAAAGTGCCGCCGCGCACATCGAGGCGGACCGCGCCATCCACGGTGGCAAAGTGCCGTTCTTCGAGTCCTGCCTGCCGGTGGAAGAACTGGCGCGGCGCGGCCGCGAAACGCTCCGTTTCGGCCCGATGAAGCCGGTGGGCCTGGACGATCCGAAGACCGGCCGGTGGCCGTACGCGGTGATCCAACTGCGCCAGGAGGACCAGCGCGCCGGCAGCTACAACCTGGTGGGATTCCAGAACTACATGAAGTTCCCGGAGCAGAAGCGCGTGTTCCGCATGATCCCCGGATTGGAGCAAGCCGAGTTCCTCCG
>JBBQLF010000741.1:0-2084 GCA_038327695.1 Bryobacterales bacterium | reverse complement strand
GCCGGCAGGATCAAAACGAATGACCCGGCGGAGTACCACTCAGCGCTGGCACAGATCGCCGAGCGCCAGAAGCAGCACGATCTGGCCGAAGGGCAATTCCGGCGGGCGATGGCGCTGGCCCCGAAGCAGGCGGGCCGCATCGTGGATCTGGCGAAGTTCCTCGCCCGGCGCGGCAAATACAACGAGTCTGAGCGCACGTTCGAAATGGCCGCCCAGGTCGAGCCGGGCAGCCCCCTCGTGCTCTATGCCCGCGCCGAGACCTATGTCGAATCCAATCGCAATCTGGGCACAGCCCGGCAACTCCTGGAGCAGTACCTGCGGTTGCCGCTCACTCCCGACGATCCGTCCCGTCAAGAGGCACGGCGCCTGTTGAAGCGCGCGTCAGGCGGCTAGACTGAAAGGGATGCTGTCCCTGCAGTTCCTACTGGAGGCCCTCCGATTCAGCTACCAGGCGCTGCAGGCCAATCGCGTCCGCACCCTGCTCACCGCTCTCGGATTGGTGATCGGCAACGCCAGCGTCATCCTGGTTGTCACCATCTCCATCACCTCGCGGGATCTGATTCTGGACAAGATCCGGGGCATCGGCTCGAATCTGGTCTCCGCCTATTACGACGCCGGCACGCAGGATTCGGCCAAGGCTGACGCCGACTTCGTCAAACTCGCCGATGTCGAGGCCGCCAGGAAGCAACTGGGCACACGCATCGTGGCCGCTTCGGCCGTCACCAACTCAACGGACCGGCTGGTGCTCGATGGCCGCGAGCGCGACGTCCGCGTCATCGGCACCGATGAGTTCTACGCCCAGGTGCGCAACCTCAAGCTGGTAGGCCAAGGGCGGTTTTTCGATCCATCGGACGTGGCGCTGCGGCAGAAGGTGGCCATGCTCGACGACAAACTGGCGGCCGCCGTGTTCGGCTCGTCGTCGGCCGCGCTCGGGCAGATGATCAAGATCCACGGGCTCCAGTTCACCGTGATCGGCGTGTTCCGCGAGCGAACTTCCACCTTCGGGCAATCGGAACTGGGCGATAACGGCGCCACGCTGATCCCCTTCACCGTGCAACGTTTCTTTGAGCCCGTCGAGCGCGTGGATCCGATGTACCTCCAGGTGCGCGACGCCGCCGATGTGCCCTCGGCCACCCTGGCGCTGAGCGAACTGCTCGCTGCCCGCCACCGTCAGGGCGCCCGCTACACCGTGCAGAACCTCACCGGCATTCTGGAAACGGCATCCACCGTGGCCTCGGTGCTCACGCTGGTGCTCATCCTCGTCTCGGCCATCGCGCTGCTCATCTCCGGCATCGGCATCATGAACATCATGCTGGTCACCGTCACCGAGCGCACGCGCGAAGTCGGCCTCCGGATGTCGCTCGGCGCCTCGCGCCGCGCCGTCCTCACGCAGTTCCTGCTGGAGGCCGTCCTGATCAGCGTGGGCGGCGGCCTGTTGGGGATTCTGGCCGGAGTCGCCATTCCGGTGGCCGCCAACTACTTCCAGGATGAAGTGCGGATTCCCATCTCGGCCGCCTCCGTCCTGGTCGCCTTCGGCGTCTCCATCCTGGTAGGCATTGTCTTCGGCATCCTGCCCGCCAACCGGGCATCGAGGCTGAATCCAACCGAGGCGCTGCGATACGAGTGATGTCCGGAAACGGACACCGCGTCCCATCTGTGGCATGGCGGCGCCAGTGCCGTCTCCAGGCAAGTGCATGATAGGATTCAACTCCGAAGATGGCCCCGTTCGTGCGTCGAAAGAGCGCATTGCCATGTCCCAGAACCTCACCTCCGACCTGAAGTATGCCGTGCGCGCCATGCGGCGCGCCCCGCTGTTCACCACCATCGCGGTGGCTTCCCTCGCCTTGGGTTTGGGCGCCAATACGGCCATCTTCAGCCTCCTGGACCAGATCATGCTGCGGCCGGTGGCGGTGCGGAATCCCCAGCAGTTGGTCATGCTGGAGGCGACCGGCTGGAACATGGGCCGTATCTACGGGGATCGTGTCTTCCCCTATCCGATGTACCGGAACCTGCGGGATCGAAATGACGTGTTCAGCGGCCTGGTCGCACGCGCGCAGGCCCCCGTCACAGTGCTGCAGCGCGAT
>JBBQLF010000740.1:0-2085 GCA_038327695.1 Bryobacterales bacterium | reverse complement strand
TCGTTCTGCAGAAAGACGGAGTGCAGGCGCACAGCGCCCAAGGGGCGGGAGAACGCGGCGCGCAACTGGCCGTCCTGCGCTTCCATGATTTCAGCGCTGCCGCCGCCGATGTCGATGATCAGAATGCGCCCCGCCGGGTGGGGCCACTGCGACTCGACTCCGAGATGAATCAGGCGCGCCTCTTCCTGCCCGGAGATAACCTCCACGGGCTGATCGAGGATGGCGTTGACGCGCTCCAAAAGGTCCTCGCTATTGGAGGCATCGCGGACAGCCGCCGTGGCGACGACGCGGCTGGCCAGAATGCCGAGGGGCCGGCAGGTGGCGGCCATTCGCTGGAGCACCGTGCAGAGCGAGTCTATGACGGTGGGATCGAGGCTGCCGGTGCGGAAGACGCTTTCGCCCAGACGCGTGACCTGGCGGTCTTCGGCGAGCACCCGGACGGGCGCGCGCGGCTCCACTTCAGCCGCCATCATGCGGACGGAATTGCTGCCGATATCGATAGCCGCGTAACGAGGCATAGCGCGAATAGTGGCCGAGGGGCGAGACTTAGATTATGACCCAAGGAAAGACCATGCTGGGGCTGGCGTTCTGGATGGCCGGCGTTTGGGGGCAAGGGTTGGACGCCCAGGCGGTGTTGCGCGGGGTTGAGGCGCAGGGGCCGCGCTTCCGCCAGATCTCCCGGCAAATCTGGGAGAACCCCGAACTCGGCTGGCGGGAGTTCAAGAGCGCGGCGCTGTTGAAGGAGGAGTTGCGGGCCGCCGGTTTCCGGATTACGGACAATGTGGCGGGCCTGCCGACGGCGTTCACGGCGGAGTGGGGCCAAGGCGCGCCGGTGATCGGGATTATCGGTGAGTATGACGCGCTGCCGGGCCTCTCGCAGGTGGATGAGCCGGAGAAACGGGCGCGGGTGGCGGGCGCGCCGGGCCACGGTTGTGGCCACAATCTGTTCGGTCCGGCGTCGGCGATGGCGGCGATCGCGGCGAAGGAGCAGATGGCGGCGCGCAAGCTGGGCGGGACCATCCGCTTCTATGGAACGCCCTATGAGGAAGGCGGCGCCGGGAAGGTCTTCATGATCCGGGCGGGCGCGTTCCGGGACACCAGCGCGGTGCTGGCGTGGCACCCGTGGGACGGCAACATGGCGGACGACAACTCGTGGCTGGCCAACGTGAAGGCGGAGGTCCGCTACAAGGGGGCCGCGGCGCACGCGGCCGGGGCTCCGGAGGCGGGCCGTTCTGCGCTGGACGCCGTGGAGGTGATGACGCACGCCGTCAACCTGATGCGGGAGCACGTGCCGCAGGAGACGCGCATGCACTACGTCATCACCAATGGCGGTGCGGCGGCCAACATCGTCCCCGACGCGGCGGCGCTGCAGATTATCGTGCGTCATCCGGACCTGAAGACGCTGGAAGGGCTCTGGGAGCGAGTGATGAACTGCGCGCAGGCCGGCGCTCTGGCCACGGGCACCACGGTGGAGATTGAGATCGTGAGCGGGTATGCGAACTTCGTCACCAACTCCGTGCTGCGCGAT
Source organism: Bryobacterales bacterium (assembly GCA_038327695.1). GTDB lineage: Bacteria > Acidobacteriota > Terriglobia > Bryobacterales > Bryobacteraceae > Paludibaculum. The sequence goes on along the minus strand of JBBQLF010000740.1, from coordinate 557 downwards.
CTGCTGGACAGGAATCTGCGCTTGACCGGTGGAGTGACGTACACGCCGGAAGAGGCTGCCTTTGCCGAGAAGGTGCGCCGGAGCGTGGGCGCCGGCACGCTGCCGCCGCTGGACGCAGGCGCCAGGATTCAGGCGCCGCGCACGGTGCTGAGTTCGGTGTCCACGGATGTGGGTGATGTGAGTTGGGTGACGCCGACGGGCCACATGCTGGCGGCGACGTTTCCGCCTGGCGTGCCGCTGCATTCGTGGCAATCGACGGCCTGCGCCGGGACTGAGATCGGCCGGAAAGGCATGATGGTGGCCGCCAAGACGCTGGCTCTTTCGGCGGTGGAACTGTTCCAGAATCCGGAACTGGTGCGGCGGGCGCGGGCGGACTTTGACGCGAAGATGGCCGGGCAGAAGTACCGGTCTCTCATTCCGGACAATACGCGGCCGGCACTGCCGGCGGCACCGTAACCGCGCGCGGGCCTGCTATCCTCCATAAATACTCTGGAGGGCCCCCGATGCGATTCATCTACCTGACGGGACTATGTCTGCTCTGCGCTGTCATCGCCCAT
>JBBQLF010000739.1:0-2091 GCA_038327695.1 Bryobacterales bacterium | reverse complement strand
GGTCATGACCGCCACGCACAGGGCATGCCTCTCAGCGAAGCGCTACGCGCTGTACAGTTGATGAAGGACGCCACGCTGGACTACATTCGCGACGAGTTTCTGGTTCAAAGCAGTGTGGATGTGCTGGCCGAGGAAGAGTTGGAGCACCAGTTGGGCCGATTTTTCGACCTGATGATGTACCACCTGGCCCGAGGTTACGAGCAAGCCGCCGCCAAGCCCTGAGCGCGGAAACCGGCGCTGTTGTGTTAACCTGAAGGCGTAACGACATCGAAAGAACGTAAGACGAGGAGTGTGTTTACAAGTATGGCACTGGCGGCTGAAGCCAAAACCAATACGATCACGCAGTATCGGGTGCACAAGACCGATACCGGATCCCCGGAAGTGCAGGTTGCACTTCTCAGCAAGAATATCCTATTGCTCACTGAGCACTTCAAGACGCACAAGAAGGATCACCACAGCCGCCGCGGCCTGTTGCTCATGGTTGCCCGCCGCCGCCACCTGTTGGACTATCTCAAGCGGATCAGCCCGGAACGCTACAAGGCCCTGATTCTGAGCCTCGGTATCCGCCGCTAGTTTCCTTGAGTCCTTCTGCGGGCGCCCCGCCCCGCACCGGGGCAGCGTCCGCATCCGTGGACCTTCCTGGCATGGCACGAGCATTTTGGACGAACGGAGTCTCCCAGGACACGTTCGTCCAAAAATTCCTCCCTCCTCCCGTCTTCCCTTTCCACGATATCTACAAACCAACTGGCCGACCGGCGCCGTTGCCGGCGGTCCATGGAGAACACAAATGACACATTCAGTCCAAATCGACCTCGGTGGTCGACTTCTGACCCTTGAAACGGGTCGGCTTGCCAAACAAGCCCATGGCGCCGTGATGGTGACCTCGGGCGATACCGTGCTGCTGTGCAGCGCCTGCTCCAATAGCGAACCGAAGCCGAATGCGGCGTTCTTTCCGCTCACCGTGGATTACCGCGAGTACACCTACGCCGCCGGGCGCATCCCGGGCGGCTATCTGAAGCGCGAAGGGCGCCCCAGCGATCGCGAGATTCTCACATCCCGCCTGATCGATCGTCCCATCCGGCCGCTGTTCCCGGAGGGCTACACCAACGAGACGCAGGTGATCAGCATGGTGCTTTCGGCCGCGCCGGACACCGATCCCGCCACCATGGCCATCACCGGCGCCGCTGCCGCTCTGGCCATCTCCGACATTCCGTTTGAGCACGTTCTGGCCGGCCTCCGCGTTGCCTCCGTCAACGGCGAGTTCATCCCGTATCCCTCCTATGAGCAGCAGAAGAACGCCAAGCTCAACATCGTCGTCGCCGGCACCGAAACCGGCATCGTGATGGTGGAAGCGGGCGCCAATGAAGCCTCGGAAGCCGAGATTCTCGCTGCCATTGACTTCGGCCACGGCTGCTGCAAGAAGATCATCGCGGGCATTCATGAGCTGGTCGCCAAGTGCGGCAAAACCAAGCGGGTCTTCACGCCGGTCATTCGCAACGCCGCGATCATGGCCAAGGTGGAAGCGCTGGTCGCTCCGCGCCTCTCCGCCGCGCTGGACACCAAGACTCTCGGCAAGGCCGTGAGCTACGCCCAGGTGAAGGCGCTGGAAGTGGAAGCCAAGGCCCTCTTTACCGAAGACGCCGACAAGCTGGAAGTGCGTAGCTGCTTTGAGGCTCTCCGCGAGAAGCTCTTCCGGCACGAGATGCTGGAACTGCGCCAGCGGCCGGACCGCCGCGCCATGAACGAGATCCGCGACATCTCCATTGAAGTGGGCATTCTGCCCCGCGTGCACGGCTCCGCGCTGTTCACCCGCGGCGAGACCCAGGCCCTGGTCACCACCACGCTCGGCACCAAGGAAGACGAGCAGCGCATGGAGACGCTGAACCTGGCTGAGACCTCCAAGCGCCTCATGATGCACTACAACTTCCCGCCGTTCAGCGTCGGCGAAGTCGGCTTCATGCGCGGCCCCGGCCGCCGCGAGGTGGGCCACGGCGCCCTGGCCGAGCGCTCCATCACGCCAGTGATCCCGGCTGAAGACTTCCCCTACACGCTCCGCATCGTCAGCGACATTCTGGAGTCCAACGGCTCCAG
>JBBQLF010000738.1:0-2093 GCA_038327695.1 Bryobacterales bacterium | reverse complement strand
GTCCCCGTTGCCTCGCTCGATATCGCCAAACAACTGGTCATAGGTGCGGTTCTCTTTGATGATGTAGAACACGTGGCGGATGGGAGACGGCCGCCCAGCGTCCATCGGGATGGGGTTGGCAAGGTCCACAGGCCGCGGCGGCGTCTGCCCGGCCCGATTGTTGAGCCGCACCTGGGCGCTGAAAGCCGCCAGGCGCTTGGCATCCGGGATGCCGAGAATCGAAACCACGCCCACGCGGTCCGTGTAGCTGCGGCCCTTCTGCCCGGCGGCGAGCGGCGCGATGGAACCAAACCCATACCCGCTGGCCACGCAGAGCTTTGTGCCGTCGGCGCTCAAAGTCACGGCCGTCGGATACCATCCCGTTGGAATGAAGCCGCGCAGCGGATTGGCCGCGTCACGTGGATCCACCACCGCCACCGCGTTGTTGGCCCCGTTGGCCACGTAGAGCCGCTTGCCGTCGCGGCTGAGCGCCAGGGCGTTAGGCGAACTCCCAAGCGGCGCGGAACGGAAGAGCCGCACGTTCAGCGTCCGGACCACGGTGTCGGACCCGGTGTCCACGACCGACACGGTGTCGCTGTTGGCGTTGGCGACATAGAGCCGCGAGCTGTCCGCGCTGACGACCATCGCGCTCGGATGCAGGCCCACCTCAATGTGGCGGATCACGTTGCCGCCGGCTGCGTCCACAACCGATACCGTACCGCTGGAAGGAATGCCCGTGCGCGGGTCCAGAACTACCGGAAAACCGCTGGATGTGGCGTCACCGGCAGCCGGCAGCCGCCCACCCCAATTGCTGACATACAACTTGCGGCCGCACACCACCACGGTATACGGGTAACTGCCGACGGCCACCTCCTTCACGCTGAGGCTGGCCGTATCGATGAGCGCCACGGAGTGCTTCAGGTTCAGCGCCACGTACAAGGTGCGCCCGTCCGCGCTCAGCGCCAGCCCCGACGGCGCAGAGCCCGCTATCTTCACCGCCCCCGTCTGCCGGAATTCGCCCCCGTCCGGCCGCTCAAACACCTTGACCTCATCGCTCTTGCCGCCGCCGACAAACAGCTTCCGCCCCGAACCGGCGAACGCCACGCCCACGAAGCTGTCGCCGATCGGGATCGTCTGCGTCACCGACTGACTGGCTAACTCCAGCAGATGGAGGCTGCGGGGCGCGAAGTTGCTGCCCGTAACGACCGCCAGCGACCGGCCATCCGGACTCAGCACCATCCCCAACGGGCGGTCGCTTACTTCCACATGCGTGCCCGCCGGAGTGAGCGTCTGCCCGGTTGGCGTCAGAAAGCTGCCATCGCCTTGCCGGCCAATTCGCCGCACCTCGTAAAGGCCGAGCGCCGCGGGCACGATCATCGCGAAAGCCAGAATCCGTTTCGTCATCGTCATCTGAATCTCCATGGCCAGTTCGTACCAGAGTAGCCGGAACCGCACGATTTGGGCCCAGCCGCCGCGCGGGAGCCACACGGACGCACGGCGGCGCGAGCGCAGGTCACCCATCGCTGTGCTGAGCAGTGAACCCGGTCGTCGCCGGCGGGCGACTGCAGAGCGCTGTCGAATCCGGCATCGGACACCGGGCTAAGCCGAGGGTGAGCCTCGCGGAGTGAGCGGCTTCGAACCAAGTGGGGAGCTGTCGATTCGTGGTGCCGCGGTCTTGCCCCAGCCAGCGCGTTTGCTGGCCCGCCAGGGAGGGCCGGGCGGTTCATCCCACTACGGGCACGTTCCAGACCCTTTCGCAGTACTCGCAAATGGAGCGGTCCGAGGAGAAGTAGCCGGCGCGGGCGACGTTCAGGATGGCCATGGTGGTCCAGTGGTCCGGGTGGAGCCAGGCGGCGCTGACGCGCTCCTGGCAGTCGACGTAGGCGGGGTAGTCGGCCAGGAGCAGGAAGGGGTCGTGGTTCAGGAGGGAATCCACGAGGGGCCGGAACATCGAGCGGTCGCCTTGCGAGAACTGGCTGGAGGAGAGTTGATCGAGGATGGTCCGCAGCTCGGCGTCCCGCTCGTAGACGGCGCGCGGCGAGTAGCCCTGGCGCAAGAGCTGCTCGACTTCGTCCACGGTCATGCCGAAGAGGAAGAAGTTGTCGGGGCCGACT
>JBBQLF010000737.1:0-2100 GCA_038327695.1 Bryobacterales bacterium | reverse complement strand
TCCACCTGCAGAACAACGCCGGTGATGTAGGACGCCGCGGGCGACGCCAGGAACACCGCCGCGTCAGCGATCTCCTCGATTTGGGCAAATCGGCCTAGCGGCACACCGGCTGCCACGCGCGCCCGATCTTCTTCGGTGGGTGCGAGCCTCCGCATGCCTTCCGTTCCATCCACCGGCCCCGGCGCTATGACGTTGACCCGAATGCCCAACGGCCCCCACTCGACAGCCAGCGTTTTGCTCAGCAGTTCGACGCCGGCCTTGGCCGCGCACACGTGCGCCTGCATGGCATAGGGGCGGGCCCCGTGGTTGGCTGAGATTGAGATCACGCACCCGCCGGGCTTTCGCAGATGCTCATAAGCCGCGCGGCAGGCATGGAAGGTCCCGAGAAGATCGATGTCGACGACGGCCTTGAACCCGTTGGGCGACAGCGCTGCGGCGGAAGCCGGGAAGTTGCCCGCAGCGCCACAGACTAAAATGTCGATGCCGCCCATGGCGGCGCTCGCTTCCGCAATGGAAGCCGCCGTCGCTTCATAGTCCCGCACATCGGCGGCGTAGGCGAGGGCCGGCAGCGCCAACGCGGCGGCCGCGAGCTTGCCGGGGTTGCGGCCCTGAATGGCGACTCTGGCGCCGTGCCGGATGAAGTGCTGGGCAATGCCGTAGCAGATCCCGCTGGAACCGCCAGTGATGTAGGCCATTTTGCCGCGCAGGGCATCGTCGCGAAACGTCATCGGTCTTCCTCCTCGACTCGATAGTCCGGCAGCGCCGCCCGAAAGAGCGCCAGCGTCAGTTGCCGGTCTGGCTCACGGCCGAATTGCGTGGAAGCGCCGCTGAGCCACACCTCGCGGCGCAGGTGCCGAATTTCGCACCAACCTCCGCCCAGCACGATGAGTCCGTACTTCGCACCGGCCTGCTTGTGAAAGGAACAGTGGGTGTCAAAGGCGACCACCAGACCGCTGGCGTCGAGCGGCGACCGCCCGACGACAAACTTGCCCGCCACTTCGTCCTTATCGGGCGCCGACAGGATGACCACATCCTGCCCCGCGCGGTCAGGCAACTGAATTCGCTTGCGAAGGTGCATGTTGCGCAATGGCCTCGACCAGCGACTCGATGGTCGCCTGTTCGGCCTCCACAGCCACGGTCAAGCCGTGCCGCCGCGCCACGTCGGAGGTGACGGGCCCGATGGAGGCAATCTTCACGCCCTCCAGCGCTGCCGGGCCCGTTGCGGCCAGCAGATTCTTCACCGTCGAGGAGCTGGTCAACGTGATCCAATCCGGCTTCGGCTCGGCCAGCGCCGCCCGCGCCCGGCGCGCCAGATCGGACGGAACGACGGTCTTGTAGATTGCCAGCACATCCACCCGCGCCCCCGCCTTCCGCAGCTCATCGGGGATGACATCGCGGGCCACAGCGGCACGCGGCAGCAGGACGCGTTGGCGGGCCAGGCCAGTGCCGGCGAGCGCGGCCACAACGCTCTCCGCCACGTAGGCGGCCGGCACCACGTCCGGCTCCAGGCCGCGCTCCCGCAAGGCCTGCGCCGTAGCCGGCCCGATGGCGCAGATCTTCGGCCCAGGGACCGCCGCCATGCGGGCGAAGAAGAATTCCACAGAGTTGGCGGATGTGAAGATCACCCACTGATAGGTGGCCCAATCCGGCCTGTCAAAGGCCAGCCGCACGAATTCGATGGCAGGCAACTCAATCACCTCGGCACCCAGAACGCGCAGCTTGGCACCGAGCCTGCCAGCCTGCGTAGGGGCCCGGGTCACTACGACGCGCCGTCCAGCCAGAGGCAACTCCAGTCCGTAGACCTGGGCCAGAATCTGCCGCGCGCCCTTGGCCAGCAGCCGCTCGGCGGCATCGGCACCGATGGCGGCCGCGTTCTTTGTGCCGCCGCCGCAGAGATCGGTCAACATGGTATGCCCGTCCGGATGGATGACCACGGAACGCAGCCGGAGGCGGGCGCCGTCCACTTCGGCGTAGGCGCCAATCGGGACCTGGCAACCGCCGCCCAGCCCCTCCAGCACCGCCCGCTCGGCGGTGACGGCCCAGCGAGTGGCGGCGTGGTCCAGCTGCGCGCACGCCCGGAAGGCATCGCCCTTGTCATCC
>JBBQLF010000736.1:0-2124 GCA_038327695.1 Bryobacterales bacterium | reverse complement strand
GGTCTGCGAGTGGTGGCGCGCAGCACGGCGTTTCAACACAAGGGCCAGAACACGGATCTGCATCGCCTGGGCGCGGAACTGGGGGTCTCCCACATCGTGGAAGGGAGCGTGCGCGTTCTGGGCTCCCAACTGCGGGTGACGGCGCAGTTGATACAGGTCGCTGATGGGCTGACGGAGTGGAGCGAAGGCTTCGGGGGTTTGATCACCGAGGCCTTCAGTGTGCAGCAGCAGATTGCCAAAGCCGTCACCCGCGTGCTCGGCGCACAGCTGACTGGCAAGACGGCCGAGCCCGCGCATGTGGTCAGCGGCGACGCCTATCAACATCTGCTGGAGGGCCGGTATTTCGCGGGCCGGATGACGCCGGTCAATCTGCGCCGCAGCATCGAATGCTATCAGCGGGCGATCCTGTTGGACCCCCACTTCGCCGCCGCCTATGCCGCCGTCGCCGGAGCGGTGCTGATGCTGGCATTGTTCGGCCGCGTGGCCCCCTCAATGGTGATTCCTGAGGCTGGGCTGGCCCTCTACAAGGCGCTGCAGTTCAATCCGGAGTTGCCTGCCGCCCACCTGTGGCGAGCCTATCTGAAGGCAACCTACGAATGGAATTGGGATGAGGCCGAAGTGGACTTTCAGCGCGCGTTGGAGCTGAATCCTGGCTCGGTGCCGGCGCGGGTCTACTACGCCTCCGCCGTGATGGCGCCGCTGGGCCGCTTTGACGAAGCGCTGGCGCACCTGAATGCGGCCCGGCTGATGGACCCGGCGTCGGTGGTGCTGAGTACGGCCATGGGCATGGTCCACTATCTGCGGCACGACCTGGACGCCGCCGTCGAGGAACTGCGGCAGGCCATCGCGCTGGATTCCGAGTACTACGGCGCCCATCGGTTCCTCGCCTTCGCTCTGCACGGGCTAGGTGAAACCGAAGCCGCCATCCGTCTTCTGGAAGGGGTTCGCCATCTGGCGGAAGACGACCCGCGCATCCTGGGGGCGCTGGGGTATCTGCACGGCTCGACAGGCGGTACGGAGCCGGCGCGCGCCGCGCTGCGGGAACTGGACGCCATCTCGGCCAGTGGCTACGTGGCCTCCTTTGATCGCGCGCTGGTCCATCTGGGCCTGGGCGAACTGGAAACAACATGCCGGCTGCTCACCGAGGCCTGCACGGAACATGAACCGTGGCTGGCGCTGATTCGCGTGGATCCGGTACTGGCGCCCCTGCGCGAGATGGCGGCGTACGAGAGTCTGGTGGCCCGAATCTTCCGCGAAGGAGAGTAGATGGGACCCTTGCTGGCCCTCCTGGCGCTCAGCGCGCTGCCGGGCACGAAACCGCTGGAGACGACAGGCGATCCGGTGGTGGAGATGATCACCGGCATGACTGCCTATCTGGAGCAACTCACAGCGCACAGCGGGTCGCGGCGAGTGCCATCCGCGGACCGGCTGCGCTTCATTCTCGGCACCCTGGACGCTCGTGTGCCTATCGACGACCTGGAACTGGTGGGGACGCTGGGCCGGCCCGCGCTGTTGCGGGAAACGGCGAGCTATCGCGTGTATTCCGTGCGCTGGCCCGTATTGCAGGGCCTCACCGCCGAAGGGCTCTACTACCAGCAGAAGCAAGCCGCGCCGCGGCGTGTGGTGGCGCTGTTGGAACAACCCGGCGACGCCGAGTCCCTGGCGGCGGCCGGTGCGGACGTGCTCGCCCCGGTGCTGGTCCCGGCTGCGCGGCGGGAGTGGATTTACCGCATGGCCTTCCCGGTGGGGCGGCACGTCTACGGCTATGAGGTCCAGACGGCGCTGGCGGCGGTGGACTGGCTCTCACGCAAAGGCGCGGTCGCCATCTACGGGCGCGGCGAAGGCGCGTACGTAGCCACTTACGCGGCGGCGCTGGACCCGCGCATCGCCCAGGTGGACGTGGAGGGCTTCTCGCTGGAGAGTCCACCCTTGTGGAAGCAGCCGCTCTACCGAAACGTGTTCGGCCTCTTGAGAGACTTCGGCGACGCGCAGTTCGCCACGATGTTAAGCGGGCGTGTGGCGCGCCTTCCGGTGCCAGGCCTGGCACAAGCCGTGGCCTCGCCGGATCCAGAGTACCCGGTGCGTCAGATGCAGGAATACACGCAGCGGCTGATCGAGCACTCC
>JBBQLF010000735.1:0-2147 GCA_038327695.1 Bryobacterales bacterium | reverse complement strand
GAAAGCCACAACGGCGAGGGCGGCGGAAACTGTTTTAAACATCATCGTCCAAAGATGTAGCGGGATCGGCGGGGGTCGGCGCCGCCGTCGAGGACGCCGTTCTGGAGCCGAATCAGTGTGGGTGCGCTGCCGTTGGACCAGGGGCCGAGCGTGGTGAGGCGATGGCCTTTTTCACGGAGAGCCTTCGCAGTGGCCTCCGGAATGCGGGACTCGATGTTGACGCGGCCCGGCGAGAATTCGTGACTGGCGAAGGAGCCGTAGAAATGCTCGGACTGGAAGCGAGGGGCTTCGGTGGCTTCCTGCGCGCCCATCCCGAAGTCGATCAGATTGATGATCACCTGGAGCATGGCCTGATCCTGGTTGTCGCCGCCGGGGGTGGACATGACGAGCCAGGGCTTGCCGTCCTTGAGGATCATGGTGGGGCTTAAGGTGACGCGGGGGCGCTTGCCGGGGGCGAGCTCATTGGGGTGTCCGGCTATGGTGACGAAGGTCTGGAGGCGCGTGGAGAAGGGGATGCCGGTGTCGCCGGCGATGACGGAGGGCAGCCAGGCGCCGCTGGGCGTGGCGGAGAAGGCGTTGCCGAAGCGGTCCATGACGTTGACGCAGGTGGTGTCGTGGTCGCCGGTGGGTTTCACGCGTGGCTCTGAGAGCGCCAGTGGCGCGGCAAAGGTGCCGGGGCGATGTTCCAGCGAGGCGTGTGCCGGATCAATGAGCTTGCGGCGCTCCGCGGCATACTGCTTGGAGAGCAAGGTGGCTTCGTCGATTTTGGAGAACTTCGGGTCGCCGTAAAAGCGGTCGCGGTCCGCGAAGGCGAGTTTCACGGCTTCAATCAGCGTGTGCAGGTACTCAGGCGAGTTGTGGCGCATGGCCTTCAGGTCAAAGCCCTCCAGGATGTTCAGGGCCTGGAGCATGACGGGACCCTGGGTCCAGAAGCCGGGCTTGACGATCTCGTAGCCGCGATAGGTGGTGGTGCGGGGCGTGTCGGATTCGGCGTGAAAATTGGCGAGATCACTGTAGCGGATGAGGCCCTGGTTGGCTTCGGAGAAGGCGGCCAGTTTCCTGGCGATCGTGCCTTTGTAGAATTCGTCACGGACGGCTTGGAGCTTCCTGACGCGGTTGCCGCGGGCCTTCTTCTCCACCGTGCAAAGGGATTCGAGCGTGTTGGCGAGAGTAGTGGACTTGAAGATCTCACCGCGAGTGGGAGGCTCACCGCCGGGCAGGAAGAAGGCGGCGGAGTCCGGCCACAGCTTGAGGAGCTTCTGGAGATCGCCGATGAACCTGGCGTACTCCTCGGGAATGGGGAAGCCACGGGCGGCCTCGATGGCCGGGGCGGCCACTTCGCAGTAGGATTTGGTGCCGTGCTGCGAGAGGGCGAGGATCAGGCCGTCCAGAACACCGGGCAGGATGGCAGCGCGCAGGCCGTTGGCGGGGATGGGCGGCATGCGGCCGGCCTCTTCCCAGGGCTCGGGCTGGCGCGTGCGGTAGTACTCCATGGTGGCCAGCGCGGGCGCCGTGCCGATGCCGCTGATGGCGACGGCGGGCTTGCCGGCCATTTTGATGAGCAGCGGCATTTCGCCGCCCAGGCCGAAGCGGGACTGCTCTGTGACAGCGGCGCTGAGGACGCTGGCGACACCCGCGTCTACCGCGTTGCCTCCCGCGGTGAGCATGCGGTAGCCGGCCTCCACCTGCCAGTTGTTGGCCGCTCCGACCATCTCCCGCGTGCCGCGAACCGGAGGAAACATCGTGGCCGGCTGGGCGTGGGCGGCGATTTGGGTAAACAACAGGATGGCACAGAGATGTTTCATAGGTTCCCTTTGAATTTGCGAAGCAGTTCGTAGGCGACAATCCCGCCCGCGGTGGCGACGTTCAACGAATTCTTACGGCCGTGCATGGGCAGGCGGACATGGGTCTGGCAGACCTCCATGAGGCCTGTGCCAAGGCCATCCACCTCATTGCCGAAGACGACGCAGACGGGCCAGCGCGGTTGCCAGTCAAAGAGGTCCTGGGCGCCGGGAGCGGTCTCAATGGCTGCGATTTCATAGCCGCGCGCGCGCAGCATGCGCAGCGGGATGAGGGCATCGACGTGGTATTCCCATGGGACAATCTCCTCGGCGCCTAGCGCAGTTTTGGCGATGCCCTCCTGCGGG
>JBBQLF010000734.1:0-2153 GCA_038327695.1 Bryobacterales bacterium | reverse complement strand
AGAAGGTGTGAAGAAATATGCAAAATCGGTGAACCGGCCGCGTGGGGGAATACGAAACCATCAGACGGCTCGCCAGAACGCGTCCTGGGGCTTCCTACCAGGCCTGTACCTGTGGAAAACTCGCATTTCGGGGCGGTTTTGGTTATTTCACACGTTCTGAGGGAGCGGTTGCCGGACGTGTCCACTCAATTCGTGGACACTACATTAACAAGCGGGCGTGCCGGGCTGGCAAGGTTATTCCGTGACGAGTCCTTAGAAATCTCCGATGATATCCAGCGCCGCCTGCAACTCACTCAAGGCGTGCGCGTCGCCCACCCGCTTCGCCGTTACGATCCCCTCGCGGTAGTAGCCGCGCGCGGCGTCCTCCTCGCCCGCTTCCTCGCTGGCCCGGCCCGCTTGATAGTAGGCCGACACGTAATCGGCATCGCGGGCGAGCAACTCTTTCAGCTCCGCCACGGCCGCGCCAAAATCGCGCGCGCTCATGTATTCCATCGACAACATGTAGCGCACGCGGCTGTTGGCCGGATCCTGCGCCACCAGAGCCTTCACTGCTTCCAGTCTCGACATATACCTCCATGCTACCTTCACTTCATGGAAGGCCGTCCCGTTCGCGAGTCTGTCAGCGAGCTGTCTGAGTTCGCGCTGCCCAACTATGCCAACCCGCTCGGCAACCTGCTCGGCGGCCGCATCATGCATCTGGTGGACTTGGCCGCCGCCGCCGCCGCCATGCGGCACGCCCGCTGCCCGGTGGTCACCGCTTCCGTCGATAGCTTCCTGTTTCTCAATCCCATCCACATCGGCCAGCTCATCACGCTGCGCGCCAGCGTCAATCGAGTCTTCCGCACGTCCATGGAGGTTGGCGTCAAAGTGATGGTGGAGGATCTCCAGACCGGCGTCATCCGCCATACGAATTCGTCCTACCTGACCTTCGTCGGCCTCACGCCGGAGGGTGCGCCGCGCGAGGTGCCCGCGGTCATCCCCGAGACCGAGGCGGAGAAGCGGCGCTACGCTGCCGCCGGCCTGCGCCGCCAGTCGCGCCTTGCCCTGCGCCAAGCCGCGCTCAACCACGAAAAGAGCCAGTAAGCGTCGTGCGCGTCGTCCTCATTTCCACCTACGAACTCGGACGCCAGAGCTTCGGCCTGGCCTCGCCGGCGGCGTGGCTGCGCGCCCGCGGCCATGAAGTCTACACCGCCGATCTCGCCGTCGCCCTGCTCCCTCCGCGTGTCCTCCGCGAAGCTGATTGCGTTGCGTTCTACCTCCCCATGCACACCGCCACGCGCCTGGCCGTGCCGCTGATTGAGCAGGTGCGCGAGCGGAACCCGGCGGCGCGGGTACTCGCCTATGGGCTCTACGCGCCGTTGAATGAAGGCTATCTCCGTGAGCTGGGCGTCTCTGCCATTATCGGCGGCGAGTTTGAGGCCGCGCTCGTCGAAGCGGTCGAAGGCGGCGGCGCAGGCCTGGTTTCGCTGGACCGGCTCCCGTTCCAGGTCCCGGACCGCACCACCATGCCGCCGCTGGACCGCTACGCCGCGCTCTGCATCGACGGCGAGAAGCGCCTGGTGGGCTACACCGAGGCCAGCCGCGGATGCAAACACCTCTGCCGCCATTGTCCGGTGGTCCCCGTCTACAATGGTGCGTTTCGCATCGTACCGGCCGAAATCGTGCTCGCCGACATCGCCCGCCAGGTGGCCGTGGGCGCACTGCACATCACATTCGGCGACCCCGATTTCTTCAACGGACCCACCCACGCCCAGCGTCTGATGGAGGCGTTCCACCTGCGCTTCCCGGGCGTTACCTATGACGTCACCATCAAGGTAGAGCACCTGCTGCGGCACCGGGACCTGTTGTCAGCGCTCGTCCGCACCGGCTGCCTCTTCGTGACCACCGCGGTTGAGTCCACTGAGGACGCCGTCCTCGAGAAACTGGATAAAGGCCACACCCGTGCTGGCTTCCTGGAGGCCCTCTCGCTGGTTCGCGCCGCCGGGCTGCACCTGAGCCCTACCTTCGTTCCGTTCACGCCCTGGACCACCCTGGAGGGCTTCCGCGACCTCCTCCAGGTGGTGCTGGAGCAGGAGTTGATCGACACCGTGGCGCCCGTACAGCTTGCCTTGCGCTTACTCATCCCCAGCGGCTCGCGCATTCTGGGACTGTCC
>JBBQLF010000733.1:0-2176 GCA_038327695.1 Bryobacterales bacterium | reverse complement strand
AGATCTTCGCCGAAGGAAAATCACGGACGCTGGCGAGTGGCGCATGAGCTTGCGCGGCCTCGACAGAAAGGTGATCAACCGGCAGCAGGAAGTGACGCATCTCTTCAATCTCGGCCAGGACCCCTACGAGATCGGACCTTCCAGCATTGCGGTCTAGAGTACTTATACGCAAGGATTCTCTCGATTGACCAGCGTTTGGTTGAAACTGTCACTTCCATGTCGCGCACCGCCGCCTGCCCTCAGCGATCAACGCCTGGTCCGGCCGGCCCGCCCGCAGCCAGCCGCCCAGGGCCACGGCCGGCACCCACAGCACCAGCAGCCCAATCTGATACCAGATCTGGGTCTGTCCCCAGGTCGCAATCGAGGAGGCTATGCCCAACAACTCGCCCCAGATGGCCAGGGCCACGATATGGTGCCATGGCTTGCGGGGGGGTGCCAGGCGCGCGGTGATGTAGCCGCCAAGCACCGACCACAGCGTGCTGGTGGCCAGACTAATGGCGGCCAGGTAGCCGGGCGGTAGTTTACCCTGAACGTATTGGTCCGGGAACAGCTTCATCAGCGTCATGTCCGTGGAAACCACCAGTACGCCGACGGCGGCCCAGCCCAGCAAAACGGCAAGGATACTTCGAACCATGATGTATCTTAATGGGTACAGGCTGGCTTGTCAAGCAAATTCCTGGTTCTGTGATGCCGGTCACAGACCGGAGCCGGCCGATCGGGCATTATCAGAGCATGAGCTCCCATGGAACCCCGAGTCTGGCGGCCGGCACAGTCGGCGATTGGACGTCCCGCAGTTTTCGCTGCGTGGTAGTGATCGAGAAGTACGGCCTGGACTTCCACACAGAGGCGGACCTCCCGTTGGACGAGGCGTGCCGCATTCACGGCGTGGACCCGGCCGTGGTTCTGGCTGAATTGGAAGCCGCCGCGGCGGTGCGCGTGGCCGTAGAGAAAGACTGGGCCGCCATGCCGCTGCGCGAGTTGATCGCCCACATCATCGTGCGGCACCACGAGTATCTGAAGCTCGAACTGCCGCGGCTGCGGGCACGCCTGGACCGCATGGCTTCCCGCCACGGCGAACGCGATGGCGCGCTGCTCACTCGCCTGCACGCCGTCTACTGTGACCTGCAGTCCGATCTCGAGGGCCACCTCCACAAGGAGGAGATGATGCTGTTCCCGGTGATTGAGCGCTACGAGGCCGCTGCCCGGTTGGGCCAGCCGGTGCCGCCCCCGCCGTTCGGCACTGTGATGAATCCCATCGGCGTGATGGAGCGCGAGCACGAGGCTGTGAAGAGTATGCTCGCCCAGATGCGGGAGATCACGCGCGACTATGTGCCGGCCGATTACGCCTGCGCGAATTTCCGCGGCGTCTTCGCGTCGCTTGCGGAATTGGAAGCGGACCTGATCGAGCACATCCACCTGGAAAATGACATTCTGCACCCCCGCGCCGCGGCGGTAGAAAAGTCACTCCGCGGTTAGGCCGGCACGGAACACAACGGGCGTCCAACGGTCCGGCCGGTGCGTATCCAGCACGCCGTGCGGGCTCAGGCACCACGCCGGATGCGGCTGCACTTCGCGGCCATGGATCATCAGCTTCTCGAAGCGGCCGAAGAACATCCGCCACGTGTCGCCATCCCGTGGCGGCAGGCTCCGGCCGGCGGCCAGGTGTTTCATGCCGGCCCAGGGGAGCTTCAGATCCACCTCCCAGCCGCGAGAGACGCGCGTACGGTCGTTCAGGTAGCCGTCGAGAGTGACGGCGGACTCCAGGCCCGGGAAGTCCCAATCGCGAAACGCCCAGCGCGCGCCCCGCGGATGAGTGCCGCGCCAGAACGCCGCACCGGACCGGTCGTCATCGCCGGCAAAGGACAGCGCCCGGCGGCGGTGGACATCGAACTCATCGGCCGGGAACTTGCCGTAGGCGTCCTGCCAGATGAAGAACACCTCGTAGATGGTGCCGAGGGCGTTGATCTCAAACTCGTAGTAGCAGCCGCCGCCGTCAATGAACAGCTCGACGTCGTTTTCCAGGAAGATGAGCGAGTCCCGCTCCGTCTGGCGGGCCTCCAGAAAGGGCTCTTCGCTCCAGAAATGCACATACAGGTTGTCGTCGTCCCAGAGAGCGGCGGCGCGCGTGTCCAGCAGGCTGGGCTCGCCGGTCACCATGTCGGCGAAACGGGCGGAA
>JBBQLF010000732.1:0-2186 GCA_038327695.1 Bryobacterales bacterium | reverse complement strand
ACCTCAACAAGGGAGTCCATCCCGTAGCGGGCAGCCAGGCGCCGCAACTGCTCCAACTGGTCGCGGGAGAGGATGGCGGCGATCAGCAGGATGGCGTCGGCGCCCGAGGCGGCGGCCTCGATCACGTCGATCTCATCGATGGTAAAATCCTTGCGCAGGACCGGTAGCGTGGCCACGGAGCGGGCCGAGCGCAGGTCGCTGAGAGAGCCCTGGAAGTAGTCTTTGTCGGTCAGTACGGAGAGGGCGGCGGCGCCACCGGCGAAGTACTGGCGGGCCTGTGCGCCGGCATTGAAATCGGCCGAGAGCAACCCTTTGCTCGGCGAGGCCTTCTTGATCTCGGCAATGATGGCCGGCGACTTCTTCAACAGCCCGGCGCGAAAGCCGCGGCGCTGCTGGATCTGGAATGCCGCATTCTGCTCCAGGCCCTTGCGGAGCTTCGATTTCTGGGCGACCTCCATCCGCTTGGTGGCAACGATGCGGGCCAGGATGTCGGGAATTGCGGTGGCCATGGGGGACAATCTTTCAGAATATCATTGGAGCAGTGCAGCCCACTCACCAAGCGGAGCGTTACGCGCCTCTGGACATCCTTCGCGGCTTGGCGTTGTCCGGTGTGCTGCTCGTGAATCTTCTCACCTTATTCCGAGTCTCACTGTTTGCGCACATCACCGGCCTGGACTCGCCCGGCGGCCCAGCCGGAAGCATCGTTTCCACGCTCGTGACGGTCCTGATTGAATTCAAGGCGTATACGCTGTTCGCCTTTCTCTTTGGGGCCGGTATCGCGGTGCAGGCCGAACGCGCAGCGGCTCGCGGCAGCGCAGCGCGCTTCCTGCTCCGCCGCTTCCTGGTCCTGCTGGGCGTTGGCCTGATCCACCTGCTGCTCATCTGGAACGGCGATATCCTCACCCTCTATGCCGTGTGCGGGCTGCTCCTGATTCCGGCACTCGGCCTGCGTGTGCCTCTGCTCGTGCTGGGTGGTGCGGCGCTGATCGCCGTTTCCTATTTCGTTCCGCTGCCGGTTCCGCTTCCCTCGACACAGGCGATGCAACTCCAGGCCGGGGCGGCCACGCGGGTCTATGCGCAGGGGGGCTTTGCCGAAATCCTGGTCTTTCGGTGGCACGAGACCGTCCGGTTCATGCTGCCGCTGCTGCTACTGACGCTTCCGAAGACCCTGGGCGTGATGCTGTTGGGCGTGGCCGGCTGGCGGTCGGAGTTGCTGACGGCGCGCCGGTCCTGGTGGCTTCCCATTTTCGTGGCCGCCGCAGCCCTCGGAATCGCGGGCACGGCGCTCCATATCGAGGTTCTCAACCACATCCCCCTCGCCTTCGCCTATGGCGCCGCCGTGCTCTTGTGGCTGCCCCGCGCGCCTTTGCTGGCCGCCGGCGGCCAGATGGCGCTGACGAACTATCTGGCGCAGTCCGTGGTCTTCGGCCTGATCTTCTATGGGTACGGACTCGGGCAGTTTGGCGGGATGGGTGTTGTGCCCGCGGCCTTGGGTGGAGTGGGCTTCTACGTGGCCCAACTCCTGTTCAGCCGGGCCTGGCTGCGCCGGTTCCGTTTCGGCCCGGTGGAATGGCTGTGGCGCTCGCTCACCTACGGCCGCCGCCAACCGATGCTGCGGGAAGGCGACTTCACGCTTTCGCACGGAGGCACTCGCACTCTCATTCTCCTTGTGTTTCTCGTCGCGATGCCCTTGATCCATGTGGGCATTCCTTGCCTCCTCGGCACCGGCGGTCCCCACTGGGGCTGGACCGGCGGCGTGGCGGGTCTCGTCAACTACTCCGGCTTGCTTGTAGCCGCGAGCGGCGCGGTTCTGCTCGTTTGGATCCTCATCACGAACCTCGGCGAAGTCCCTCACCTGCCGCCCCGCGTCCGGCTTGGACTGCGACCCGCTCGCCTGGTCCAAACGGGCCCATACGCATGGACCCGCCATCCGATCTACCTGGCGGAGGGCCTGCTCTGGCTCGGCCTCGGCCTGTACTTCGGCAGCCCGGTGGTGCTGGCGGTCCTTTCAGCCGGTGCCGTGGCAGTGTTCCTTTGGGTCATCCCGCGCGAAGAACGGGCGCTGGAGGCCTATTTCGGCGACCAGTACCGCCATTACCGCCAGCGCGTCCCGGCCCTACCCGGTCTTGCCCCTCCTGCGCGCCGTCCACCGGAGTGAAACCCGGAAGTGAACCAACGCTACTGAC
>JBBQLF010000731.1:0-2187 GCA_038327695.1 Bryobacterales bacterium | reverse complement strand
GGCGCTGAACATCAGCGAGTTCTGGCGGCGCTGGCACATTTCGCTGTCCAACTGGCTGCGTGACTCTCTCTATTTTTCGTTGCCCGGCCTGCGCTCCAAGCTCAAGATCTTTACCTACGCCAACCTCTTCGTCACCATGCTGCTGGGCGGCCTCTGGCATGGCGCCAGTTGGAACTTCGTCATCTGGGGCGCCCTCCATGGCGCCGCCCTGGCCTGCCATCACGGATGGCGCTCCCTGCGCGGTAATCCGCCGCCCTCCACCCACCTCGCCCCGCGCCTCGCCGCGCGATTTCTCACCACCCACTTCGTGATCCTGGCCTGGGTGTTCTTCCGCGCCTCGACCCTCGAAAACGCCATGCAGGTGCTGGCCCGCATCGCCTCCCTCACGGTGAGCTTCGCCAACGTCTCCACGCCCATCGCCGTCGTGCTGCTCATCGCCGCCGTGGCCCACTACCTGCCCAGGCGCCTCTACGATTTCTCGTCAGGCCTCTACATCCGCTCGCCGTTTTACGCCCAGGCCGCCGTCCTCGCCCTGCTGGTTGTGGCCATCCAATACTTGGCCGTCACCGGCGCGGCGCCATTCCTCTACACCAGGTTCTGACGCATGAAGATCCAATCCCCATGGCCTGTCAAACCGCTTCTGGTGATCGCGGCCTTCGCCGCCGGCATCACTGTCCCGCAGTACATCCCCCAGTGGTACAACTGGCGCATCTTTGAGTGGGCGACCGTGCCGGCGATTTTGGATTTCCAGCCGCGTACCAGTTCCGCCGAGCCCTTGCAGGAGGAGATGGAACGTCTGCGGCCCGATACCGTCGCCGTCAAGCCGGCCCACTCGCGCATCCACGATCCCACGGCCACCATGGATCATTTCTACGCTTCGTTGTTGCGGACCGAACGGCGCGAGCCCGGCTCAGTGACGCGCATCCTCCACTACGGGGACTCGCCCACCACGGCCGACCTGATCACCGCCGACGTGCGCATCCTGCTGCAACAGCGTTTTGGCGACGCCGGCCACGGAACCTATCTCATTGCCAAGCCCTGGGCCTGGTATGCCCATCGCGGCCTCGACGTCTCAGCCAGTGGCTGGAAGATGGATCCGGCCACCCTCAAAGCCCAGAAGGATGGCCGCTACGGCCTCGGCGGCGTGAGCTTCATCGGCCAGACCGGCGCCGAGAGTGAAATCCGCCTGAAGAATCCCGGGCACACCAGGCTGACCCTTTCCTATTTCGGCCAGCCGGGCGGCGGCGAAGTGCAGATCATGGCGGGCGAGGTTACCTTGGGCACCTTGAACACGGACTTGCCGGAACCGGCCTCGGCCGAGGAGACTTGGCCGATCCCTCCAGATGCGTCCCGGTTTACCCTGCGGGTCACCAGGGGCCCCGTCCGCCTGTTCAGTCTCGCCTTTCGCAAGGAAGGGCCGGGCGTCGTTTACGATAGCATCGGGCTGAACGGCACCTGGGCCGGCGTGCTCGCTGTGCACATGAACGGAACGCACTGGATCGAGGAAATCCAGATGGCCCGGCCGGATCTGGTGATCATCAACTACGGCACCAATGAAAGCGGCTACCTCAACTACGTGGAGACCAGCTATCCGAAGGATGTGCGCGAAATCATCCGGCGCGTGCGGACGGCCGCGCCCGGCGCGGCTGTCATGATCATGAGCCCGATGGATCGCGGCTCGCGCGGCCCTGGCGGCGCCATCGGCACGGTCACCACGCTGCCCAAGCTCATCTCCGTGCAGGCCCGCCTCGCCGCCGGCAACGGCTGTGCTTTCTTCAACACCTTTGAGGCCATGGGCGGCCCCGGCACCATGGGCAAGTGGTACATGGCTGAGCCGCGCCTGGTCAGCGCTGATTTCATCCATCCCATGCCGGCCGGAGCCCGCATCGTCGGAACTCTGCTCTACCAGGCGCTCATGGACGGCTACAATCTCTACAAGCTCAAACAACTGCGGCGCGCCGCGGCGGTGCAGCCATGACGCTGTCCCTGCTGCTGATGGCGGCTCTCGCCGTGGCGCCGGCCGCCGCACCCAAGAAGAAGCCCCCCGCCCGCAAGCCTGCGCCAGCCAAGGCCCAGGCGAACCCGCCCGGGCCCGCCCAGGCCCGCATGGCCGACGCCGTCGACCTCGGTATTCAGAACGCCGCCGCCATGGTGCCCTTCTATGAACAGCTCTATCGCGTCCAGCAG
>JBBQLF010000730.1:0-2202 GCA_038327695.1 Bryobacterales bacterium | reverse complement strand
TTTCCACTGCCGCCGCGCCAGCGCTCCTGAACGGCGCGCCGGCGCGGCGTCCCAATGTGATCCTCATCCTCACAGACGACCAGGGCTACGGCGAACTCTCCCTCCACGGCAACCCGCATCTGAAGACGCCGAATCTCGATCGGATTGGCCGCGAAGGCGTCCAGTATTCGCGCTTTCACGTAAGCCCGGTCTGCTCGCCCACGCGTTCCAGTCTGATGACGGGCCGGTACAACTACCGCACGGGCGTTGTCGATACCTATCTCGGCCGCTCCATGATGCACCCCGATGAGGTGACGCTGCCGGAATGCCTGCGTCTGGCCGGCTATCGCACCGGCATCTTCGGCAAGTGGCATCTGGGCGACAACTATCCCCTCCGCGCGATGGACCAGGGGTTTCAGGAAACTCTCACTTTGCGGGGCGGCGGCCTGGCTCAGCCCGCCAGCCCCCCCGGTACAGGCTATTTCGACCCGCCGCTGGAGCACGACGGCCGCCCGCTCACCGGGCGCGGCTACTGCACCGGCATCTTCTACGACGCCGCCCAGGGCTTCATCGAGAAGAACCGGGCCAATCCATTCTTTGCCTACATCGCCTGCAACGCGCCGCACACGCCGCTGCAGATCGGCGACGAATGGGTGGCGCCCTACCGCCAGGCGGGCCTGGATGAGACCACTGCGAAGATCTACGGCATGATCGCCAACATCGATCACAACACCGGGCGCCTGCTCGACCGTCTGAAGGAACTGGAACTGGAGCGCGACACCCTGGTCGTGTTCTTCACCGACAACGGCCCGCAGCAGCGGCGCTTCAACGCCGGCATGCGCGGCCTGAAGGGCACGGTCTACGAGGGCGGCATTCGCGTGCCCTGCTTCCTGCGCTGGCCCGGACGCATCCAGGCGGGTACCACGGATGCGCGCATCAGCGCCCACATCGATCTCATGCCGACCATTCTCGACGCCTGCGGCGTGGCTCCTCCAAAGCTGCCGGACGGGCGGAAGATGGACGGCCTGTCGCTGCTCCAGCCCCCCAAAGAGCGCAATCTGTTCTTCCAGTGGCATCGCGGCGACGTGCCGCAGCCGTTCCGCGATTGCGCCGTGCTCAGTGACCGGTGGAAACTGATCGGAACCGCCAAACAGACCCCGCAACTCTATGACCTGCCGGCCGATCCGGCCGAGAGCCAGGACCTTGCCGCGCAACAACCCGAAGTGGTGGCGCGGTTGCGGCGCGCCTACGACGAATGGTTTGCCGATGCCGGGCGGGATCACGGCTACGCCCCGCCGCGCATCGCCTTGGGCAGCCGGGAGGAGAACCCCGTGTTGCTCAGCCGCCAGGACTGGCGCGGTCCGGCGGCCAGTTGGGACGCCAACGGGCTGGGCCACTACGAGGTGGATGTGCGCAAGGCTGGCAACTTCCAGGTCACACTGCGCTTCCCGAAGCTGGCCGATGCCGCCACTGCCGAACTCGCATTCGGCACGGCACTGTGGAAGGCGGCCGTGCCCGCCGGCGCCGTGGAGGCGGTCTTCCCGGCCGTCCCGCTGCCCGCCGGTCCAGGCAGGATCGAAGGCCGGCTACTGAGCGGCGGACGTACTTTTGGGGCCCACTATTTGCACGTTTTGAGCCAATAACGTGCACAAAAGTGCCGTTTCGGGTCACTTTTTGCTTCACAGAACGGGCAACTTCTGATATCCTGAGGCGTGTTTTGACTGTCTGCGTATGTAAGGTCTGATTGTGGTCCACGTTCTTTCCCACCTGTCCCAAATCCCCTGCCTGCGCCTGCCGTTGGAATGCAAAGGAGTGTCTGCTTGAAGAACTTATTTGTCGGTAATTTGAGCTTCAGCACGAGCGAAGACGCTGTGCGGGGCTTGTTTGAAGTACATGGGACCGTGGATCGCGTCAGCATCATTACGGACCGTGAAACCGGCCGCTCTCGCGGCTTTGCCTTCGTCGAGATGGGTAACGATGAGGAAGCCGAACGCGCAATCAATGCAATGAATGGTGCTGATTTCGGCGGCCGTAAACTCAACGTGAACGAAGCGCGGCCTCGCGAAGAGCGCCCCTTCGGTGGTGGCGGCGGCGGCCGGGGCGGAGACCGGGGCGGGTTCGGCGGCGGCGGTGGCAACCAGCGGCGCGAGCCTCGCTGGTAGTCACAGTTTCCTGCACATCGAAGGACAAGGGCCACCCGGTTGGGTGGCCCTTTTTGCGAGG
>JBBQLF010000729.1:0-2204 GCA_038327695.1 Bryobacterales bacterium | reverse complement strand
GGGACAGGCACCCGAGCGCAGCCTTCAGGCCGGCGGCCCCCGGCAGCCTCTGCGAGTCCGGAATGCGGCAATCGGTCAACGCCAGCGACGAGGTGACCGATGCCCGCATGGAGAGCTTGCCGTGGATGTCGCTGGCCGAGTATCCCGGCGTGCCCGCATCCACCAGGAACCCGCGCACGCCCTCTTCACTTTTGGCCCAGACCAGCGCCACGCCGGAGACGCTACCGTTGGTGATCCACGTCTTTTCTCCGTTCAGGATCCAGTCGCCGCCGTCCCGCGCCGCTGTCGTCGTCATGCCGCCCGGATTGGAGCCAAAGCCCGGCTCAGTCAGTCCGAAGCAGCCGATCAGGGACCCGCCGGCCAGACGCGGCAGGTACCGTTCCCTCTGTTCCTCGCTGCCGTAGGTCCGGATCGGATACATCACCAGTGCCCCCTGCACACTGACGAAACTCCGCAACCCGCTGTCGCCGCGCTCCAGTTCCTGCATGATCAGGCCATAGTCCACGTTGCTCATGCCGGCGCAACCGTAGCCTTCCAGGTTGGCCCCGAAAAACCCCATCTCGCCCATCAGCGGAATCAGGTTGGCGGGAAATCGGCCGTCGTTGTAGCACGCCTTGATCACCGGCATCACCTGCTCGTCCACGAACTGCCGCGCCGTCTGGCGGACAAGCTTCTCCTCATCGCTCAACAGGGAATCGATATGGAGATAGTCAACACCACGAAAAGTGCTCATGCCTCCATGGTAGTACCGGAAATTGCCCCGAAGATTGCCCCGAGAGGAATACCACCGCAATGACACTATTTCTCGGTAATGTGGCTTTGGCTCCTGCTGATGTCGGCGGCCGATCCGGCCTACCTCGCCCTGCGGCAAGGCAGGCTGGATGACGCCGTGGCTCTGTTTCAAGTGGCCGTGTGGCAGCAGCCTGGCAAAGCGCACCTCCACCAGGACTTCGCCTACGCGTTGCTCAAGACCGGAGAACGGGAAAAGGCGAGGGATCAGTTCGCGGCCGCGCTGCGGCTCAATCCGGACAACTCCGCCGCCGCGCTCGAATACGCCTATCTCTGTTACGAGACCCGCCGCCCGGTCGAGGCGCGCCGCGTCTTTGCCCGCCTCAGCACCGCGCCGGACCCGTCCGTGCGCGCCGCCGCCGCCGCCGCATTTGAGTCTGTGGATGCTCCGCTGCGGGAGGGCATCGCACGCTGGCGTCAGGCTCTGGAACTCGCCCCCAACCAGTGGTCCGGTCACGAGGAACTGGCCCGTCTGGCCGAACTGCGCGACGAACTCGAACTGGCCTCCGTGCAGTACATGGCCGCCTGGCGGCTGCGCCCGGCCAAGACCGAACTGCTTCTGGACCTGGAACGCGTCTGGAGCGCCCTGGACAGGCATCAGGAGGCGCGCTCGGCTCTCGTGGCAGCTTGGCGCAGCGGAACGCCCAGAGTCGCGGAGAAGGCCAGGGAGCGCCTGCAAGGGGCTATTCCCGCGGAAACAGAACTGGCCCTGAATGCACCTCCGGCCCCGGTGGACCGCAGCGAGGACTTGGTCCTGAACGCCAAGGAAATGGGCCAAAAGTCGCTGGAAAAGAGCTACCTGGCCGATGCCGTCAGATACCTGACCCTGGCCAATCAGCAGGCGCCGGACGACCTGGAAGTGCAATACGGCCTGGGTGTTGCCTGCAATCTGCTCGGCCAGAACCGGCAAGCCGCGCAGTGGTTTTCCTCCGCCCGCCGCTCGTCCGATCCGCGCGTGGCGCGCCCCGCCCGCGCCGCCTACGAAAAGCTCCGTCCGGAGTCACGCCGCTTCGCCCTGAGCGCCTGGTCCGTGCCGTTCTACTCGTCCCGTTGGGGCGACACGTTCTTCTACGGCCAGGTCCGCGGCGAGTACCGCATGAAGGGCGGGCGCTGGACGCCCTATCTCTCCGTGCGGCTGGTAGGCAACGCCAACGGGAACCAGTTCACGCCCATGGCGGCCTCGCCGCAGTACCTGTCGGAGACCAGCGTCCTCGCCGCCGGTGGGCTGCAGTGGCGGGTCCGCCGCAATCTCATCGCCTGGGGGGAAGCCGGACAGTCCTTCAGTTATGTGGGCCGCCGGTCCGATATCGGTTTGTCCAGACCCGACTATCGCGGCGGGCTGTCCTGGCTCAAGGGATGGGGCCAGCTCCTCGGCGCCAGCGAACCCGGCTGGTTCGCCGAAACCGGCCTGGACC
>JBBQLF010000728.1:0-2207 GCA_038327695.1 Bryobacterales bacterium | reverse complement strand
ACTGTGGTCCCCCGCCGAACACGGCCGTGGTGGGCGCGTACGCGTTCGCGCACGAGGCCGGCATTCACCAGGACGGCTATCTCAAGAACAAGTCCACTTACGAAGTGGTAGATCCGCGCTCGGTTGGCATTCCGGAAGGCCGGCTGGTGCTGGGCAAGCACAGCGGGCGCCATGCGCTGCGCTCCAAGTGCTCCCACCTGGGTTTTGAGCTGACCAAAGACGAACTCGATGCCGTATACAATGGTTTCATCGAGATCGCCGACCGCAAGAAGGGCGTCACGGACGCGGAGATTTCCGCCCTGATCCACACTCTCAAAGCAGGCGAGAACGTCCGTTCGCAAGCTGCCGACTGAAGTTACCCCAACATAATGAACCTGAATATTCTCGTCCTGCCGGGCGACGGTATCGGCCTGGAAGTCACCCGGGAAGCCGTCCGGGTGCTCCACCGCGTCGCCGATAAGTTCCATCACACGTTGCAGTTGACCGACGGTCTGCTGGGCGGGATCGCCATCCACAAGACCGGCACGCCGTTTCCCGACGAAACGGCGCGGCTGGCCGCCGATGCCGACGCCACGCTGCTGGGCGCGGTGGGCCTGCCTGAGTTTGACAACGCGCCGCCGATGCAGCGGCCGGAACGCGGGCTGCTGGGTATCCGCAAGGTGCTGGGCGTCTACGCCAATCTGCGGCCGGTGCGGACTTATCAGGCGCTGATTGAGTCTTCCCCACTAAAGAACGAGCGCATCATCGGGACGGACATGATCATCGTGCGGGAGCTGACCGGCGGGATCTACTACGGCACGCCGCGCGGGATCGAGGGCGAGGGCGACAACGAGCGCGGCACCAATACGATGACGTACACACGCGCCGAAATCGCCCGCATCGGGCGGATGGCGTTCCACCTGGCACGGCAGCGGCGGAAGAAGCTGGCGTCAGTGGATAAGTCCAATGTTTTAGAGTGTTCCCAGCTCTGGCGTAAAGTAATTGTTGAAGTCTCGGCAGACTTCCCCGACGTGGAACTGGAGCATATCCTGGTGGACAACTGCGCCATGCAACTGGTCTTGAATCCGACCCGTTTCGACATCGTGGTGACCGAGAACATGTTCGGCGACATCCTGTCGGACGAGGGCGCCGTGCTGGCCGGATCCATCGGCATGTTGCCGTCGGCGTCGATTGGCGAGAAGAAGCCGTCCGGCGCGTGGGTGGGACTGTACGAGCCGGTGCATGGTTCGGCGCCGGACATCGCCGGTCAAAACAAGGCTAATCCGCTGGGCGCCATCGGCAGCGTGGCGGCGATGCTGGAGTATTCCTTCGGCCTCCCGGCGGAGGCAAAGGCCGTGAACGACGCCATCGAAACCGTGCTGAACTCCGGCCAGGTGACCGCCGATTTGAAGCCCAAGGGCACACCGAGGACCACGGACCAAGTAGGCGCAGGGATCTGCGAGGCCATCTAAATCATGTCAAAACCGCGCACAATCATCGAAAAACTGTGGGATTCGCACGTCGTTTGCACGCCCCCGGGCGCACCGTCGCTACTCTATATTGACCTGCACCTGGTCCATGAGGTGACCTCGCCGCAGGCCTTTGCCGGGCTGCGCGAGCGGGGCTTGACGGTGCGGCGGCCGGGCAAGACGTTTGGCACCTGCGACCACTCCACGCCCACCACGCCGCGCCACCTGCCGATTGTCGATCAGATCGCCCGCGCGCAGGTGGAGCAGTTTGAACGCAACTGCACGGAATTCGGGATTCCGCACTTCGGATTCCTGAGCGAGCGGCAGGGCATCGTGCACGTGATCGGGCCGGAGTACGGGCTGACGCAGCCCGGCATGACCGTAGTCTGCGGCGACTCGCACACGGCCACGCACGGGGCTTTTGGCGCGCTGGCGTTTGGCATCGGCACGTCGCAGGTGGAGCATGTGCTGGCGACGCAGTGCCTGCTGCAGCACGAGTCGAAGAGCTTCGCGGTGCATGTCAATGGCACTTTGCAGCGGGGCGTTACGGCCAAGGACATCATTCTGGCGCTGATTGCGCGCATTGGCGTGGGCGGCGGCACGGAGTGCGTCTTTGAGTTCACCGGCTCCACGATTCGCGCGCTTTCGATGGAAGAGCGGATGACGGTGTGCAATATGTCGATTGAGGGCGGCGCCCGCGCCGGTCTGATCGCACCGGACGACACTACCTACCAGTATCTGCACGGCAGGCCGTTTGCG
>JBBQLF010000727.1:0-2238 GCA_038327695.1 Bryobacterales bacterium | reverse complement strand
GCCGCCTCGCTCTGATGCAGACGCAGGACGAACCGAGGCTGCCGGTACACGATGAAATTCTTGTAGCTGTCCAGCAGCCGCAGGGAGTTGGTCGTAGCGCTGTCCCGGAATCCCCGCTCGTGGGCGGCCGCCAGGATCTTCCGCGCCTCCACATCCTCGCCCACCCTCATCAGATTGATGCCGAGTTCGCTCTGCGCCGGCAGGAAATCCGGATCCAGCGCCACGGCCCGCCGGTACTGTCCGATTGCCTCCTCGTACCGGCGGTTGAGTACGAAATGCCGCGCCACCTTGGCGTAGCCCTCGCCGTAGCGCGGATTGACCTGGGCCATCTTGCCGGTCCACTCCGTCGTCGGCTTGTCGCGCAGCAGATCTATGGCGGCCAGATGCGCCATCGCGTCCAGGGCCTCCGGGTCTTCCCGCAACGCCTGTAGTGCTTCCTTTTCCGCCGCCGGGAAATCGCCGTCTTCGAGCAGCAGTTGGGCGTGCAGCTCACGCGCTTCACTCGATTTCGGATCCTTCTCCAGGACCTTGCGGGTCAGCTCCAGGGCACGCCGGTCATAGCCTTCCGCAAATGTCCGCGCCAGGCCGAGTAGCGCCGGGGTGAAATCGGCCTCCAGTTCCAGCGCCTCGGTGAACAGACCCGAGGCGTCGCCCGGATTGAACCGCTCCAGCAGCAGACGGCCCCAGCGCACCCGCAGCATCGGATTCTTCGGATCGCCCTTCACGGCCAGACGGAAGGCCGCGTTGGCGTCGTCGAATTGCCGCAGCCCCCACAGGCCCTCAGCCCGCACCCAAAGCCGCTCGGACTTGGCCAGCGCTGCGAAGCAGGTCTGTGCCTCGGGCCGCCCCAGCTTGCGCGCGCGCCAGCACTCGGCCCCCGGCGGCGAGGCGGGAGCGGCCAACCAGAGTGCCAGCAAGGCCACAATCACTTCTCGATCTCCTCCTGCGTCTGCGCCAGTTCGATCAGCAGCGCCGAAAGCCGCTTCTTGTATTCGGCCGCCGGCAGCGCGGCCTTCTCCAGTTTCAACTTATCGATGGCGGTTTCCAGCTCGTCTTTCTTTCCGAGCAACGCCCGTTTGGCCGGGTCATTCGACGCCCGCTGGGCGGCACCCATGCGCAGCACGGCAAACCGCTGCGCAATCCCGCCGGACTCCAGCAGCGGGTGCTCCGTTGCAATGCGTTTCTGCGTCTCGTAGAATCCGGCGGTCTTCAGCTTGGCGAACTGAAACGCCTCGGAGGCGGTCAGTACCTCGTTCTTGTCCGTGTCCGCGGCCGCATCGCGCAGCGCTTCCACCCAGTAGCGGGCAAACACGACGGCGTTCTTCTCCGTCCCGGACTTTGTGGCGGTGACGATGGCGCGGTTGTCGCGCCGCAGCGCTTCCACAGCCGCTCCACTCGAACTCGACGCCAGCACGATCAACTGCCGCGCGGCAATCGGATCCAGCAGCCCCCGCAACTCCTCGGCCGAGATGTCCGGCCCCGTCAGGTTGAACTTGTAGACCAGCCCATCGAACGTGCCGTGGCCGATCAGCAGAACCACCAGCGTATCTTCCGCCACGGTCTTGTAGAGCTTCTCCAGCGCCGCCTTCAGGTTCGCCTTCGTGGCGCGCGCGCCAATCAGCGTCTCCCCCTCACCACCCAGCAGTTTTTGCGACTCAGCCGCGTGCAGTTGGAACCGTGTGTCGTAGTCCGCCTCTCCACCAAGGCCGGCCACAATCACGCGATAGTCCGCCGCCTGGAGCCCGGTGGCCAGCATCAGGAAGCTGAGCAGAATCTTCAAACCGCACCCCATTTCCGGCGGAGCAACCATTCGGCCGCCTTCAGGCCGGCCAGGAGCAGGAACGCCGCGGGCGCGTTCCAGATGCCGTGCGTCTCCTTCACAGAGATGCCGGCGTCGGAGTACTCGATCTCTTTCGCCAGCCGGCCCGTCTCATCCGCCTTGTAGTACCGGCCGCCGGTCTGTTGTGCGATCCGCTCCAGCAACTCCCGATTCTGTTCCGTGCGGAAGTTCTCCGCCACGCCGTCCTCGCGCCGGAATGTCAGCACATCGCGGCCCAGTTCCGTTTCGCCCTGCTTGGCGATCACCTCCGTCAGGTAGGCGCCCGGCGCCTCGGCCCGCCACTCGCCCGTGTAGGTGCCGGGCGCTCCGGTCACCGGCCGCAGCGCCACCACGCCGCCCACCCCGCCCGGGCCGAGAATCCGCGCTTCCACCGTAGCGTCGGCCGAAGGGAGGTAATT
>JBBQLF010000726.1:0-2241 GCA_038327695.1 Bryobacterales bacterium | reverse complement strand
AGCCAGCGTCCTCCTCACGGTCGCAGCCCGGAAGTGCGTTCTGAGCCGCGCGCGTCCGCCAGCGTCTTCCCCACGGTCGCAGCCCGGAAGTGCGTTCTGAGCCGCGCGCGTCAGCCAGCGGTCGTGCCGTTCTGGCATGTTTGTTCCGTGACGAGTCCTTACGGCAGCGCCATCAGATAGCTCGTCAGCGCTTCGTTGTCCTTGGCCGAAAGCGGGTACGGCGGCATCGTGCTGCCGGGGCTCAGCTTCTGCGGGTCCAGGAAATGCTGCTTCACCCACTCCGCCTTCCGGCGGTGCCCCACTCCATTGAGCGGCGGCCCCGTCTTCTGCCCCACCCCGTTCACCTGGTGGCACATGCTGCAACGGTTCTTCTGATACACCATCGCTCCTTGCAGCGCGAATCCCGGCACGTCCTGCAACTTCATCGCATTCTGCGGCGTCAGCTTCAACAGGAACGCCGCCAGCGCATTCAGCTGTGAGTCGTTCAGCGAAATGGCCGGCATCTGGCTGCCCGGCACCATACGCGCCGGTTGCTTGAAGTGCGCGATCATCCACCCGGCGTCCCGCGCCGCGCCGCCCGCGCCCAGGTTCGGGCCCGCCTTGCCTTCGTCGCCCAGGCCCAGCGCGTGGCAGGCGCTGCACTTCTCCGCCTGGAAAAACCAGACGCCCGCCAACTCTTCAGGCGACAACTCGCGCCATTCGCTCGGCCCCGCGTTGTCCGCCGCCGATGCCTCCGGCGGCGTGGAGCGAATGGCCGCCATCGTCAATCCGCCCCAGATCACGCCGGCCAGAATCACCGTCACAAACGCCGCCGTGCGCTTGGTCACCCGCATCGCCGGCGCCCTGTCCAGGAACGGCAGCGCGAACAGCAAGCCGATCCCGATGGTGGGCAGCACCACGCTCGCCAGAATCTCCAGCGGCCCTTGAAAGTACTTCAACAGTTGGAACAGGAACAGGAAATACCACTCCGGCCGCGGGATGTAGCTCAGGTCCGTCGGATCGGCCAGCCGCCCCAACGGCGCGCGCGCCACCACCGCCAGCGTGAACAGAATCGCAAACGCGGCGAAGATCGCCATCGTGTCCCGGGCCACCTGCCGCGGATAGAACTTCTGCTTCGGCTTCAGCTCGTCGCCCGGCGCCGGCGACACGCCGTGCCGCCGCACCAGATACACATGCAGGAAAATCAGCAGCATCGAAAGCGGCGGCAACACCAGCACGTGCACCGCGAAAAACCGCGCAAACGTCACCACCCCCACGCCATTCTCCGCGCCCATCAGCCGCAGCACATACGGCCCGGCGCCCGGCGCGCTGGCCGCGATCTGCGTGGTCACCACCGTGCCCCAATACGCCCGGTTGTCCCACGGCAACAGGTACCCGGTGAGCGCGTAGGCCAGCGTCAGCAACAGCAGCACCACACCCACCATCCACGTCGCCTCGCGCGGCTTCTTGTAGGCGCCCCACACGAACACCTGCACCATGTGCAGCACCACCACAATCACCATCATCGACGCGCCCCAGTGATGCAGCCCGCGGATCAGCGCGCCGCCCGTCAGCTCCGTCATGATGTAGCGCAGGCTGTTGTACGCCTCGCCCGGCGTGGCCGCGTAGTTCAACGCCAGCATGACGCCGGTAAAGGCCTGCGTCATGAACAGGAACATCGCGATGGAGCCGAACACCTGGTGCCAGCCCGATGAGGCCGGAATCTCCTCATTCAGGAAATGCTGGATCGCCGAAGGCGCCCCGGTGCGCTCTTCGATCCACTCCAATGTGTTGTCGATGATCTGGCGCATGATCAGGCTCCCTTCTGCGGCGGCTGTTGCGGCCCAATCATCACGCGCGTGCCTTGCACCTTCACCTGATACCGGTCCAGCGGCCGCGGCGCAGGGCCGTTCAACACCTTGCCGTCCAGCGAAAAATTCGACGTGTGGCACGGACACAAAAACTCGCCCCGGCCCTCCTCCCAGTGGTAGGCGCAGCCCAGGTGCGTGCACTGCGGCGTGTACGCCACCACCTCCGTCTCATTCATCTTCACCACCCACGCCGTCGATTTCTCGGTGATGATCTTCCAGCCGTCCATGCGCACCCGGCGGAACGTTACCTCCTCCGGCGCGCGCAGCTTCAGTTGCGTCAGGTCCGCCGCATCCACCCACGCGCCGGAGGCCCGCGTCTTCGGCGGCGTGAACAGATACGCAATGGCCGGCACGCCCAATCCGCCCGCCAGCAGCGCGCCCAGCGTCTGTA
>JBBQLF010000725.1:0-2242 GCA_038327695.1 Bryobacterales bacterium | reverse complement strand
CACTACTCACCCACCCTCCACGCCATCGGCTTGCTGGCGCCGATGCCATTCGTTCATCTGCGCAACTATGAGGCCGCCAGCGATCATTTCCTGACGCGGTTCCAGCCGGATCACGTTCCGTACCCTGCGCTCGGCCAGCAGATGGAATTGGAACGGCCGCTGCCGCAGATCGACATCGGCCGTTATGAACGCGACACCAAAGGGCGCGTGGACTACCTGCTGTTTTATGGCGCAAAACCGGCAGAAACGCGTCATTATGCGTCGGAATTGACGCGTTTTCGACTCGTTTCCGCCAGTGCCCGCGCGCGGCTCTACTTCGGCATCGGCTCGTCGGCGCTGGGCCCGTAGATGCCCGGCACCTTGGCGCCCATCGGACGCAGATAGGCCGATAGCTGGCCGCGATGGTGGATGGCATGCTTCACCATCAGATGGAGGTAGTTGACGTTCTGCGTCGTCATCATGCCGAAGAAATCGACCTC
The DNA here is from genome assembly GCA_038327695.1 of Bryobacterales bacterium. GTDB lineage: Bacteria > Acidobacteriota > Terriglobia > Bryobacterales > Bryobacteraceae > Paludibaculum. The sequence continues at coordinate 1,763 of JBBQLF010000725.1, read as the reverse complement.
GGCGGCCAGCGCGCTACCCTCCATGGCACCGGCGGCGTCGAGGAGCGCTGGCACATTGCCGTCCCACCAGGCGATCACATCGGCCACGCTCTTGATGGATTCCGGCAACTTGCCCTCGCCTGCGGCAAAGGCACCGGCCTGCACGCTGGCGAGAAAGAACATGTCGGCCGAAGCGATGTGCCAGGCCAGTTGGAGCGTGTTCATGGAGCGATCGTCCGGGGTGTAGGTCTCATGACCCGCCGGAACCGCTTCCAGGACTTTTCGAGTGGTCTTCAGTTCGTGGCGGTAATCACCCAGAACGTAGGTGGCGACAAGTTTCGCTTCGCCTTCGGTGAATGGCATCTTCAGGTTCCTCTTTTTCCCAGTAGGGACTGAGGTCTATTATGGACCGCCTCCGGCGCGTCTCGCTGGAGGTCCTGGCCTGGAGTTGCTCTTCACGCGCCGGCGCGGCTCAGGCCGGCTTGCCAGCACGCGGAACACCGGCAGACCCAGCTACGCGCTGGACTTCTTCTCAAACCGGCTGTAGTCCCGGTGCGGCATGTCTTTGATCAGCTTGTCCGGCTTGCCGCCGTATTTCTTGATGTCGGCGATGGCGCCGGCAGCGAGGATGCGAACCTGCTCCTCAAACGTCGAGGCCGAGAATTCGGCGGTACTGGGCGTCTGTGATTTTGTTCGTGGAGTACGCGGCTTCAAGTGCAAATCTCAGGCCCTCCTCTATTCCAGTGTAGTCAGCATTCCGCACGAGATCAATAGTCGCGGGCCGCGCCTCGCCACGCTTGCCCGAGTTGTGCACGAAGATGAACGGGACGTTTGGGTCGCCGGCATAGTGTTCGTGGAGGGCCAGCACCGTCTCCACGGCCTTCCGGTGGGTGGCCAGATGCGTCACCAGTTGCACCACCCGGCCACCTCCATCGGCCGAGTTCGCCCGCTTCATCGTCGCGATGAAGGCATTCACGGGTTCCCGCCAGACAAATAGCACGGCCACCTGACGGCCGGAAGCCAGCACCGCATCGATCAACTTCGAGCATCCGGAGAAGCTGGTCAGGGTGCTGTCGTACACCAACCGGCCCGCCATGAGCGCCGACCGCACAGCGGTGCTCTTGCCCGAACCCGTCCCGCCGCCGGTCATCACGACGATCTCGCGGCCCGGTTCGTCCAGCCGCCGCAGGAACGCCGTGTAGGCGATCCAGGAAGCCGCCTTCCCCACCCCCTCCCGGTTCAGCGTCCGCGCTTCCGGAGACTCCGAATACTCCGGAAACAGCTCCGCCGCATTGTCCGCGCTGTACTCGCGGGAGCCGCCGAACTCGACGTCGTACAGTTCGAGATAGCCATCCCGGTCCGCCTCCAGCCGGGCCATCACGGCCATCTGGATTTCCAGCTCGCGCCAGCTCAAATCCGCCATTCCAACTCTCAACCCCCGGCGTGGATTTCCTGCAAACTCCACACGCGCAGCGGATCCCGCAGCCGGCTCTCCATGGCCTGTGCCGCGGCCTTGGCCCCGGACATCGTCGTGATGCAAGGCACGCGCCACATCACCGCTGACCGCCGGATGGCCCGCTCATCGGAGAAGGAGTGCGCGCCCGTGCTGGTGTAGATGACGAGCTTCATCAGCCCTTCCTTGATCAGATCCACGGCGTTGGGCCGCCCCTCGTTCACCTTGAAGACCGTCCGCACCGGCAGGCCCGCCGCCTTGAAAGCAGACGCCGTCCCCCGCGTGGCCGTCAGTTCGAAGCCAAGGGCGACGAACTTCTTCGCCAGCGCGA